>NZ_JBHVQU010000330.1:0-3346 GCF_042886655.1 Peribacillus sp. NPDC058002
TTCATGGAGGGATCCCGGAATTGATTGAGCATAAAAAAACAGGATACCTTGTTCCTGAGAAAGATGATATAAAACTGGCTCAAGGTATAAAATATTTCCTGAATCATCCAAGAGTATGGAAGAGATATACCAGAAGTGCAAGACAGGTTATTGATGAAAATTTTGATTTAAAAAAACAAATCATCGAACAACAAAGGCTATACAGCTTAATGGAAAAAAATAACGGAGTTAATTGACATAGTCAAAGTAAATGATTATGTTGTCAGTAAATCAGCGATGTTCCTTTCTCCTTTTATCCCCCTCGGACTAGTAATTCTTAAAAAGCACTCCTGAATCACATTCCAAAAAAATACAAAATTCAGTTAGAATTTTGTCCATTTGATTGATCATGGAACATATTTGAGTGGATGTCATTAGTCTAATATAACGCTTACCCAGAATCTGAAATATGATATCCCTTACCAGAAAGAAACCGATGGGGATTCACTATGCTAAATGGAGAGGCTTTTACATCATTTGCAGAAAAGATTGTGCCCCTTCCATACGAATTAACTGCAAATCTTCCCTGTTAAGGGCGGGTTCCCAAAAGAGTAAAGTGAAGCGCTGTACCAATTTCTTTTAGAACAAAAGGTCATATACCAAATCTTATGACCAATTTGATCGAACAATGCAAGTGCAATATGGTCATAAAAAAGACAAGGTAAAAGCTAGACAAATATCTTTAAAGGAGACAAAGTGATATGACAAAATATCCTGTTCGATATGTACAAACATTAAGGGGCGGAACCGCACATGTCATTCTTTTCAGCGATGGTAAAGAATATGTCGTGAAGTGGTTCGATATTAAGAAAGAAAGAGAAAAAGAAGTGGTCAATGAATACCTGATCGGCAAATTGGCAGAGCTCCTTTCACTTCCCGTTATCCCATTTGATCTTGTATATATACCGGAAGAATTTATCAAGAAAACTCCTGAATTACAATCCACTATATACAATTATAGTTCTGGATACCAATATGGCTGTGTTTATATTAAAAACAGTACAGTTTTCGAAAATGTTAGACAGAATCTTCCCACTAAGTCGGATGTTAAAAACCGAGATATGCTAGCCGGTATAACGGTATTCGACCAATGGGTAAATAACTCTGATCGAGGTACGATGAATGTCATATTGGAAAATCTAAGTGATGGTGGCTATTATGTCCATATGATTGATCATGGCAGAGTTTTTCCTGGACGTTACAAATGGTCAGCTCAAACGCTAAGTGAAACACCGGTATATAACTACCATTGGCCTTTTTATAAATGGGCCTTCTCCCTTCTCGATGATCACACAGAGCTTACATCGTTTATAGAAAAGGTAGTGAAATTGCCGAACAAATCGATTTATCAAGTAATTGATTCCATCCCAAAAGAGTGGAATGTGAGTAAGAAGGATAGAGATGCTCTCTACAATTTTCTTTTAGACCAGAAAATTAAATTGCCAGATATCGTTAATCGTATCATCCAGCATCATAGCAACCCAAAATAACATTGGTTTTTCCCCTAGAAAAAAGTAACTCCTTATTAGCTTTAAAGGAGTTACTTTTTTTATCTATAAATCTTTCCATTCCATATAGAATCGAAATCCATTTCTTTTAACTCTTCCAAAAATAATGGAAATAGACCCAACTTTTTTAAACCTTTGAATATCAACTCTTGCCTGTTTCGAATTCTTATATAGGAGCTATAATGATCAATCACTTTTAATTCCTCATCTTTAGTTATAATGTGGCGCAAATCGATAGCCAATCTGGTAAACTTTAAACGTTTCATTTCTTTAAGCACAAAAAGAATTTGCCTTATCAATTTTTCTGATAAGATACCTCCAGACCTAAATATTGGGATGAAGTTACCCACAAGATATTCCAAATTAATATAGATTTGCCCGAGTGTAATAGCGGAAGTCTCTTGTGCAATTTTCAATACATCCACCGCTTTAACGAGATATTCTTGTTTTGCACTTTACAAGAAACTTAGAGAAAAAGAAAAAAGTAATGTATGAGGAAATGTTAAGGAAGTGAAGGAATTTAAATCTATGTGTTACTGAAGGGATTAAAATGGAAGAAGAATGATAAAACTTGCACAAAAATATGTGTAAGTAAGCGTCATTTCATCTTTATTGAACAGAAGGAAATAAATTCACGTAAGGATTTTTGAAAAAATGCACACATGAATATCTATACTAAGAGACTTGTGGCATATTGTGAGCTTACTATATTTTATGTAAAAGATTAGAGCATGCTATTGTCAAGGTCCAGTTCACCAGTAATTTTAACTGGTCCATCTCATAATCGGACTGTTAGCAAGAATTAAGAAACAGTTATATAACAAGGCTCATGGTATAATTAACATTGTAAAACGCTTACAGGAGCAATTCAAACTAATTGTTCGGAAAATTCTTTCTGTTGGGAGTCGATGAAAGTTGACAGTGGAAAATAAAATAAGTAAAGAACAAACTATCTTTAATCATATTGGAAATAAAATCAAAACAGATGATCGGGAAATTAATGTTATTGCTAGATTAGATGAACCACTAATTGTAATATTAGGAAATGTTTTGAGTGACGAAGAGTGTGACGGGCTTATTGAATTGTCAAAAGACAGAATGAATCGTTCCAAAATTGGAGCTAAGCACGAAGTAAATGAGATAAGAACGAGCAGTAGTATGTTTTTTCAAGAAAATGAATATGATATCATTACCAAAATTGAAAAAAGGATTTCAACCATCATGAATATACCCATTGAACATGGAGATGGTATTCAAGTTCTTAAATATACACCTGGGCAAGAGTATAAAGCTCATTTTGATTTTTTTACATCCTCAAGTATAGCAGCAAAAAATAATAGAATTAGCACAATCATCATGTACTTAAATAATGTGGAGCATGGAGGGGAAACTTTTTTTCCTAAACTGAATTTTTCAGTATCCCCACGAAAGGGAATGGCTGTGTATTTCGAATACTTCTATAACGACAAAAATCTAAACGAACTGACTCTACACGGTGGAGCACCCGTTATCACCGGGGAAAAATGGGTTGCAACACAATGGATGAGGAGACAAAAGTAGTCTGCAGATTGATAATGTGTAAACGGCAGCCTTTATAAGCCTCAATTTTAGGTGCCTTTGTTCATTAGGCACCTATTTCATTAGGATCATGTTCATTAAAAAACGATGAAAACACAAAAAGAATGATCAATATTACCCTGGTTGGTCTCTTTGATCTCAAAATTTCTGAGCACACTATTCATTTTCCCTTAGTACTTTTTCTAAAATTATCGTAATCGGTCTTAATGTAATGAAATACC
>NZ_JBHVQU010000331.1:0-3314 GCF_042886655.1 Peribacillus sp. NPDC058002
CAGTATTTTAACTTCTCACTTTTGAAAAGTTTTAATAACCAATGAATTTCATCAAAAAAAAGCTGCTCCAAAGCAGCCCTAACTATTGAAGGAAAGTCTTTAAGAATGAAGTATTGGCAGCCCTCCACCATATTCCTAAGTATAAATAATATTATATGTAGGTTTAATCACTCCGTTTGGATATTGTTTCATGTCAACTAAATCCAATTTTAGACTTGGCTTAACGCTGCCGAAAAGAGGAGTGCCGTCACCGATTATGACTGGATTCACTTTCAGCACCAATTGATCAATGAGTTTATGTTTTAATAACGTTCCAGCCAATTCTCCGCCCCCGCAAAGCCATAGCTTTCCGTCACCTTGCAGCTTGAGGTTTTCGATAAACGCTACGGCATTTCCTTCGATAAGTTCTACCTCCTCATTCGATTCAAACTGAAGGGAGCTCGAGAATATATAATGTTTCAATCCCTTATAACCTGGTTCACCCGGTTTAGCTCCGAATTGAAATCCAAATTCATATGTTTTCCTTCCCATCAACACCGCTTCATATTGCTGGATATCGGATAAAAAGTCTGCGACATGATCTCCTTCAAATAAGAAAAATGATTGATTGATATTCCCATCCAACATTGCTTGATCGGCAATGAAATTGTCCAGTGAAACAGCTACATGATATACCAATTCTGCCACTTAGTCATCCCTCCAAAAGTGATTACACATTTTACACGAACAACGAGTGTCCTATAACCTTCAGATAACCATACTCTTGATATGGTCTTCATTTATTTCGATACCCACTTGCGTACATAGGCATTTATTTAGTCTAAGGAATTCTGGGATCATACGTCTCAACGTTTTTATCATTTCATTTGAATCACGGCCACAATCCCAACTTTCCAACAGGGATAATTGCTTTTTAGCTAATATACTTCTATTTCCTTCGATTTTTGTTCATACTCCATAGGGCACATCTACATGTACTTCCATTTCCATATACCACCCAGACACAATCAGCCATCGTATCTTATCAAGATTGGATAGTGCATATAACATTTCTCTCCTCATGACGGCTCTGTAGGTTTCATGGACAAAGGCAAGCAGCTTTCCTCTCCAATGTTCAACTTCATCCGGTGAAGGTTTATACACTTGTTTTGCGGATTCATTAATAACATGACTCAGAATATTAAAAGGATCATATAGAACTTCAGCCTCTTTTAACCAAATGGAGGGTACAATTTCCTCAGGTGCGTGATACCAGCTATCCACTTTCACAAATGTATTATAATGAGTGACCACATACGGTGAGGAAGGATTGTAGTCTTCATGAAAGGAAACATCGCCCCAATTATTGGCTCTACCCCTTTTTCCCTTTAAAAATTCCGCTTTCCGTTTTGGAATAACAATGGTGTGTAAATCTATATCAGAGTAGTTATAATGGTTTCCTTTTGCTAATGAACCGGCTATGTAAATAGCCAAAACATCAGGATCTGCTGATAAATCTTTTAATGCATTTACCAAAAGAATATCTCGTTGTTTCGGTAAAAATGCATCCCTTTCTATATGTTTGCTAACGAATCCCGCACACAAAACCATCTCCTTTTTTTGTAAAACCATCAAGGTAATATATATTCGTGCATCAAGAATAAAATCCCTTCCGAAGAATTGCGGTGTCAGTGATATATACCGTTTCTTAGCTCCTTGTTTTCTTGGCGGATATCAAGGAACCGCTTTACCTGGCATCTATCCATGTCCTCACCTATGTGGTATTATTTTGAATATTAAGTTAAAAGGGGGCATCTTTTCATGTTTGTCAAATACTCCCGAACCACCCTATTACGCTTGTATTTTCACTTCACAAAGAAGCGATAAGGATGCCGCAAGCTACCATTCTACCGCGGAATTGATGGATGAACTTGCCGCTCAACAAGATGGCTATTTAGGAGTTGAAAGCGTAAGGGATCAAAACGGGTTAGGAATTACCGTATCCTATTGGAAGTCCCTGGATGCCATAAAGCTTTGGAAAGAAAATGCCGCTCACAAAAAAGCACAAGAAAAAGGGATGAAAGATTGGTACTCGTCATACTCAACACGAATTTGCAAGGTTGAAAGAGATTATACAAGCAAGTGAGGAAATTAAGATTTCATATACATAGATGGTTTTTCATGAAATTTTCAGCTATAGAAAAAGACCGCTTTTTTAGCGGTCTCTTATGTAGACAAACTCGAATAAAAGCAGATTAGCCTTCAGTTTTAAAAATATTCAGTTGATTTCAGAAATCCGCTCCCTTTCCGCCGACTGTCTGCCAAGCCTCCTCGCGGTTAACG
Source organism: Peribacillus sp. NPDC058002 (assembly GCF_042886655.1). NCBI lineage: Bacteria > Bacillati > Bacillota > Bacilli > Caryophanales > Bacillaceae > Peribacillus > Peribacillus sp. NPDC058002. The sequence continues at coordinate 2,323 of NZ_JBHVQU010000331.1, forward strand.
GCTGTCGAGTCTCGGCAAGCCAGTTACTCGGCAGGAGTGTCGCAAATTTCTTCATCCAATGAGGGTTTCATCCATAAAAAAGTACACCACGTTTGTTTTATAAATACGGTTAGGAGTGAGACCATTTAGAATCTCCAAGTTCCAGTTGATTTTAAATCAAAGTTGATTGGATCGGGTGTTCGAGACTCCTGCGTGGACAGCGTGTCTAGGGGAGACCCCACATGCGCAAAGACCGCCGAGGAGGTTCCCCGATCGCCGACGGAAAGCGAGTTCCCTACGTACAAATTTTATAAACAAAAGTAAAAAACATGACCAAATTTTCTTTTAAAATCATGATAAAGAATTAAAGGACATATCATTAAAATCTTCTTTTATGAGTGAGTACATATATAAATCATCGAATTTACCACAAGTATATTCATAATGCCTTAGCAATCCTTCTCTTCTAAATCCTTGTTTTTCCACGAGTTTTTGGGATGGGTGATTATCAGGTTCAATTAACGCTTCAATCCTCTCCAGATGAAAGTGGCGATAACCATACTTAACAACGGCTTCCAATGCTTCACTAGCAATGCCCTTTCCCCAATGATCCTTACTTAACTCATATCCAATTTCAGCTCGATGATGCTTGGTGACCATATTCAGAAAACCGCAACTTCCTAAAACCTTACAGGAATCTTTCAATGTAATTCCCCATCTGATTCCCGTACCTTCCTGGAATATAGATTCGTACCATTTAATTTCATCCCATACGTCATTTACTGTTTGGCACGGATCTAACCCCATTGGCTTCACTACATCTATATCAGATAAATATTTAAACATATCACCCGCGTCTTCTATTGTTACTTCCCTTAAGATCAATCGTCGTGTTTCAATAAGCGGAAATACCTTCTCCAACCAATATCCCTCCCCAAAGTCCCTTTTCCATACGTTACTGATTTAATCATTACCTAATTAAAGCCGATAATCAACGCTTTATTGTATAAAGA
>NZ_JBHVQU010000332.1:0-3288 GCF_042886655.1 Peribacillus sp. NPDC058002
CATCATAACAGGTATAAATAGGGTGACTATCTATATTATTACAATATGGAATGGTTACATACATTTTAATATATGTAACATGCATTTGACAATATATTTTGTATATTAAGTCAATTCCCGTTTCATGCGCAAGAGAATAGAAACATTTTATAGTTAATGCGCGCCAAGTGAGGAATAAATGCAAAATCATACATGGAAGCCATAAAACGAAAGGTTTTGCAAATCTTAAACTAGATTAGTATGACAATTCCTTCGGTTTTTTTATTGGAAGATAGAAGAGGAAAAACACCCTTGTATTAATATTGTCGCATACTGTAGACAAATTTTGAGAAAAGCCAGCAGTCTTTGTTAAAAAAGTTCGAGCTTGCTTTTAGAAATCGGCTCCCTTTCCGCCTACTGACTGCCTAGCCTCCTCGCTACGAGGAGTCCCGGCTAGCCAGTTATTCGGCAGGAGTAACACAAATTCATTCCATTCATTGAGAATCATCTCATATAAAACTGTGAAAAATAATAATCGGGATAATTTCCGAACCACCTTTTTTAGACAAGATTATTTCAGCCCTTCATAAGGCTCATATTTCGCATACATCTCTTTTCGGCGATTACGATCCTTGAAAGTGGTCGCCGCACCACTTTTTCGATTCTCATAAAGCTCGTCCATATCGACCGTCCCGGTAATGACTGTATGTTCATTCATTACCGCCTCGGCTACTACTCCATTTGCTGGCCAAGCGCTGTCACAGGGACTAAGTATACTGGTACGGCCGTAACCGTTCGGCAGCGGCGCCCCAGGTTCACCAACAGTTGGGCAATGAACAAAATATACCTGATTCTCGATTGCGCGTGCATGTGCGCAATGGCGTACCCGCCAAAAACCAGCCTCTGTAAATGTGTATGATGGGCAAAAAATGATGTCGGCCCCGTTCACTGATAATATCCTTGAAATTTCAGGTATCTCCGCTTCATAACATACCGCTATTCCTATCTTAACCGGACCTACGGAGTAAACTTCCAGATCATCACCTTCAGAAGTATGCCAATTCGCTTCAGCAGGAAAGATATGAGTTTTTTTATGCTCAACGACCGATCCATCTTTATCAAAAATGTATGCGATATTGAAGTATTCATTTTCGCGGTGTTCCAGATGCGTGCCCGCAATGATGACCTGCTTTCTTTTTCTGGAAAGTGAACGGAAAAGATCTTTGTATTGATTGGTATATTCATCAATCCTGATAACGGACGAAGCATCTTGTTCTCCAAAGGCCGCTGATAGCCCGATGGTTAACAGTTCCGGAAAAATGATATAATCCGAGTTTTCGGGAACTTGGGTGATCAAGTCTTCTACTTGTTTCTGAAATTCATTGAAATTTGACACTTTTTCTACTCGAAATTGACAAGCGGTTATTTTAATTTTCACAAAAGCCCCCCATAACATGCTTTTTATTTCATTAGCCTTGTTAAAAGAAATTAGGATATCTTGTCCAAATCATTCATTTCGGTCTGTTGCATAGAGATATGTTTAGTCAGTGCACTTACAATGAATGTTACAAGAATATTAAACAACAGAGCTATGACGCCTGTACTGATATCATTAATTACATGTGGGATATCCGGCAGGAATGTAGCAACCTTCACATCTGCAATTGTCGCATATAAAACTATCAGGACACCTGACAATATCCCTGCCATTGCACCATACTTATTGATCATATTGGTTTTTGATAAACTGCAAAACAAGGAAGGTGCCAGTTGTGTAATCAAACTGTATGACATGATATTCAAGATGGCCAAAGCCTCGCCGCCTGTTATCGTTACAATTAAAGCAATGATTGAGATACCGATGATGATGATCCTGGAGACAATCAACTGATGTGTTTCAGTCGCAGCAGGGACCAGAACTTTGTAAAAGCTATTTGTCAGACCTACCGATGCAGCCATTAGCATGACTGAAGCAGGGACCAGGGCCGTCAATAAACCGGCAGCTCCGATAACTCCTATCACCCTGGGATCGAATGTTTGAATCGCCAGCCTTAAAAGTGAGAGATCCCCATCAGCTCCTTGCAATCCCGGGATTTCCATGATGGCTGTAAATCCGATGAAAAAAACGAATAGCAGTAACAATGTGTATAAGGGTAACGCAATCGCATTTTTGCGAAGGGTCCTTTCCCCATTGGACGATAAAACGACCATGAATGTTTGTGGCAGCAAATAAAATCCTAGTGCATTCAGCAAAACGGTGGACACAAACCAGGACTGACTCAATCCTTGATCTGCCAAAACCAACATTTCCGGTTTAGCAGCTTGGACGGTCTCGAACATTGGCTGTATGCCTCCAAAGTAATGAAATGGAATGTAAATCCCTAAAAAGATAACGACTACCAAGATCATGAAATCTTTCAGTATGGCTGTCCATGCTGATCCATGAATGCCTGAAATCATTACATAGGTAGTTACGACAACAGCACCGATGACACTTGCAGCTATTGGAGAAATAGCCCCGTAAGATGCTTCGGAAACAATGATACCTAATCCTTTGAGCTGTATGACTATGTACGGCACGAGGGCTAAGCTCCCCAATACAGCAACGATCATCCCCATTGCCCTGCTTTTATATTTAGATGCAAAATACTCTGGCTGAGAGATGATGGAATGGCGTTTTGAATATCTCCATATTTTAGGGACGAGCCAATATGATAGGACGTAGGCTAAGAAAATATAGGCGGGAACATAATAAGCAGCGGCACCCTTTGAGTAAGCCCACCCACTTCCGCCCAGGAATGTAAAAGTTGTATAAATTTCACCTGCTATCAAGAGAAAAATGAAGAATGTACCGAAGCCCCTGCCCCCTACGGCAAATTGCTCCATGTCCATATCCTTCCCCTTTCTTGCTTTTATCCCTAAATAAAGTGCCAGAACCAAGAAGATGGAAATGATGAGTAATGATATATTCATTCAGAATCACTCCCTTTATTATCAGGATCGAACTTATAGACAATCATTAAGATGATCGATGCCATGACCATCCAAAATGCGACCCAAAATAACAAAAAAGGCATCCCCAATATGTACGGTTCTATTTTATTTGCATAGGACAATAAACCTAAGAACCCTATAAATGGAACAAAAAGCAATAACTTAATAGCATTCAAATTATACCCTCCCCTAATTAGGTTTCCAAAAATGGATCACCATCAGTCAAGCCTAGTTTCAAACTGAACTGATGGTTTGATAGCATCCGTGGCTAACTGTCATTAGCTGCTTACAACCAATTGTACATGCGTCTTAAGG
>NZ_JBHVQU010000333.1:0-3260 GCF_042886655.1 Peribacillus sp. NPDC058002
TTTATAGGACCTGCTAGTTAATTGAAATTACCTTGTTTCAAACTATTCAAATAAATAGCGGAAACACTCATTCATTTTATTCGAAATGTTTTATCTTTCTTATATTTAGATTTAGTTAAATAAAAAGGCATTGTCGTTAGAAGTCCAGTAAAGGAGACTCCTAACGACAATGCCTTTCATTGAACCCTTCCATTCTTTGCTAAAGGTGGGTGGGTTCGATATCCTAAAAAGGTAATCTTTGTTTTTATTCTAAGGTAATTCCACTATTAAATCAATATATATACATTATTACAAGCAAATACGTATCTATGAAGACGGCTCTGATACAAAAATAATTAAAAGTATACTAAAATGAGTTTAAAATTGATATATAGTTTCCAAAATATATTATTGGCAATCGCACGGCTGCTGAACAATGAAGAGGCTTTTATAGTCGAATCCGAATAGTTTTATAAATAAGTAGATGTAAATAATTAAGAAACCCAGCTAATCTTCTCATGTGAAGGTAACTGGGTTTTAAAGTTGTATGTGCAAAAATTGGGAAAATATATAACCAAGAATGAGAAGGTGGGGAACATGGAAGTGAATATGAGTATTGAAGAAATTGCAGGCATCCTTATCCTACTTATATCACTTTTCAGATTGCCTTGTTCATATCAATCAGTTTAGGCGGTGAGAACCAATCTGAATCAGGCATGTCCGGTGAAGGTGGCGCAGGTACAGCGCGGATGTCATCTGAATTCTCATCCCGCTATTTGTCCCGCAGGTCAGCTCTATCATGTTTCCTATGGAATCCACTGCACGATACAGATACCTCCATTGACCTTTTACTTTGATATACGTTTCATCACTCTCCAGGAGTCTTTTGTTGGCTTAAGATGACGTCGTACCCTTACCCTTTCATCTAATTCCGGTCCATATTGTTGATAACCGTTGTGTGAGCCATCGATAAGCCGCGTTCTTCCATCATTTCAGCCAAATCACGAAAACTGAGGTTGTCCCGCAGGTACCATCTCACGGTTAACAAAATCATATCAGGTTGACAATGTTTCCGCTTAAATACATTTTCCTTTTCCATACTGACCACGTCCATTTTAAGAGTACTAATATCAGTGTGTCCAAGATTTAGAGACTACCAGAGGAGAAAGAAGAAAAACGGAGCTTTGACAACTCTCTTCACCAGGACAAAATACCCTTTTATCTCCAATTCAAGATTGAATTTTCATAATTTTCAAATATGTTATTTCGTAAATAGTCAGAATATGCTAATATTTGTCTTGTTATATAGATATAAGGGGGAGAAAAGATTGAAGAAAAAAGCATTAAAGTACATTCTCACTAGTGGGATTTTGGCTTCCACTCTTGTAGGAACCACAGCTTTTGCTGAGCCTGTCACTACTCCAAATGGTCCTTGGGTACAGGATGGACAGAACCTTTCCTTATCAGGTCTGATGTCAAATGAGCAATTGGAAAGCAAATTAAAGCAGATCGAAAAGACAGCGAAAGGGAAGATGGGGCTTGAGCAATTTGGAACATCCAACGATGGGTACCCACTATATGTAGCGAAATTTGGTGACAATGATCCAGAGAAGAAGAGGGTCCTTGTTTATACTCAAATTCACGGAAATGAGCCGCTCGGCACAGAAGCAATTGTTGAGTTAATGCAGCAGCTATCATCGGGCAGTAAAGAAGTAAATGATATGTTGGATGAGGTGAGTGTTTGGTTTGTGCCACGTTTAAATCCTGATGGAACAGCGAACCAATACGAGGGGAAACAATTTCCAACCAGGTATTCTCATCAAACATGGAATCCAAAAGAATTAGGCCTTCCAGCTGATACAAAAGCACCTTGGTATTACAATGCAGAAGGTAGCGAGAGAGCCCAAAACAATGATGGAAGTGTGGTTTACGGGATCCCTGGTTTCGACTTAAATCGTGATTTCCATCCGAATTATGATTTTGACATAATGGAAGAGATTAAAAAGGATCCACAGAAAGTGGCAGAAGTGTTAAACAATAGTGCCACAAATAATGGAGCAAACGCATCACTTGTCTTTTCACCGGAAACACGTGCACTTACAGAATTGACCCAAGAACTAAATCCGGATGTTGCCATTGACATTCATCACCGAGGCTTTAACCGCTTGTCAGAAGAGGACAGCCGTTCAGTTTCCATCCAGCTGCTTGCCCAATTTACAACCAAGCCTTATATAGACCCGTTCAGCGGGAAGAACTATGTGTTAGACGAGGATGTCCTTACCTTGAGCAAAAAAGTCAATGCCGTCGCTTATGAGTCGTTGCAGCTCGGAAACTCCTCTTTCGGCGCGATTCAAAAATATCCGACCGTGAACTACCCAGGCTCTGGACTTGGGTCCATCCAGTTAAATGGCACAGCCACGATGTTAATTGAAATAAAGGGACAAACCCAAACGCTCGGTCAGAAGCAAAACGGAATGCTTAAAAAAACAGCAAAGGTTCCAGTCATAGCGGTTCTTAACGGATTAGCAGACGGTTCCCTTGAAAACGCCGATCCTGCTGTTTATGATGCCATCCCAAGCACTGCCCTAGGAGTAAGCCCTGGGAATAAACATTAATTTTAGCGGTTGTTGTGAAGCGGTTGATTTTTAAAGGATGTACCATAATAGGAGAGTTATCCATAGTGATTAACTCTCCTATTTGTTGTTTTAAATAGATTGTAGGGGCTCTAGAAATTTGGAGGATACAGAGTCTCATTAAATTTTTGTTACATCTAAAATTTTATTAATTGTGGTATTGAGTCGGTACCTGTCACACCTTGGATATGTATATGAAAAAAGAGGTGGAGAAGATTTATGCCGATTCCATTTCCGTCGAGATCACCCGCCAAAATAAGGATATTGGTTTCATTTACATTTTAAATCTTTTCCTGCTTGTTTTTGAGGGGGCATGAAAATTTCTACTGTATTGGTTTTTCCGTGTACCTCTTCTTCTCTAATTCAAGGTCACCTAAATCTATTATTTAAATAATATGGATTAATGATGTGCTCCGCACCACTATCATCGATTTGACCGTCATTATTTTTTCTTCGGTATCAAAGGTGTTTTAGGGTCCAATTCCAAGCAGCCCATTTTCTGATTGAAGGACCACTTGTTTATTTTCTTCTATAAAGTTTCCAACAAGGGTAGGCATACCAATTCCAAGGTTAACATAGCTCCCTGATTGAATTTCTTGTTCCGCTCTTTTTGATAATTTTCTCCCTAACGCTCTTTATCTACATGTA
>NZ_JBHVQU010000334.1:0-3194 GCF_042886655.1 Peribacillus sp. NPDC058002
CTTATTTTACTTTTCATTATTCCTTTTTCTTCTTCCACTAACCTGCCCCGTTAGTGCCATAAGAAAAAGAATTAGAGATACAAAAAATATGAAATAATAACAAACAGAGCTAAAGTAATAGTTATTTTAATCCACTCAAGGTGTCTTTATTAATAACTAACTCATGCGTTAGTTCAATTGTCGTTCACTCCTTTCCTAAAATTCATCAGGAGCCCAAGAAGCAATATCGATATCGTCACCAGGGGTTGCAACTATCAGCCAATTATCACCAGTATATCCAGCACCGTCACCTGCTTGCCAACATTCATACATGTTGTGATGCCCGTTTACAAACAAGGTTTGACCAGATTGAAAAACGATGAAAAGGTGCGGAACAGTTTCACCTAATTTAATGTCAACAACTTTTTCTCTCCGTAATTTAAAGACTAAATTATATTCATCCTCTTCAGTTAACTCGCTCATTTCATCCTCCGAGTTAGGATAATCATTATTTCCTGAAGAAAAAACATTCCATTTTGACTCAATATTTAGCCATAGATCATCTGGTTGATTATTAGAATTATTATAATTCATAAATCGAATCAGAATTGCACCTGGTCCAACACCAAATTTTACTCCATCCAATTGACTTCCAATAAACATATGTTTAAGTGCCTTTTCGGAAAAAAATTTTAATTCAACATCCAAAATTAACACACCTTTCCAATAACTTCAATTACTTAACAATTCAACATGATTCATATAAATACCCTTGTCTCATTTTATCAACCGTTAATTGAGTTGTGATATTACTAGAATTAATGAGTAAAGAAATCGTAGCTTCTTTTTTATGGAGATTTTTAACCTTCTCTGTTAAAGAATTTGATGAATCAACCAAATATACTGCTGATTAATTGTACTTCTTTATGTCGTAATTTTAGCCTAATGTGACATTTATGAATCAATTTTCTTGTTGAACTAAACTGCCCCGTTGCATAAAAAAAAGCTGCCTTAAAGACAACTCCTTGTTCAACTAACGCACCCGTTAGTTTAAGTACAATATTTCACAATCTTTTTGTCTTATGAAAAAAGAAAAAAGGCGACCATTCTTTTTATTTCAAGAAGAAATCAACTAATTGTTTTAGATGTGACCTTTTTCCCAACTAAAAAATAAATCAAATAACCTACAACGTTCAAGAAAGCAAAAGCAATGACCCAACCAACATTCAATCGTTTATGATGATACGCATTGATTGTTGCCCAAATGGTAAACAAAGTCGCATAAATCGCAAAACCGATCAATGAAACAAAAGGTATAAACGCAAAAAGTTTAATTGATTCCATTTGAACAAACCATGTATTGTTATCGTTTACCTCATAACCTAAATCAATCAACATCCAATTTTTCTCATCAGAAGGTGATTTTCCAATTCGATAAACTGGTGTAGCTTCATCTACGTGATATGAAATCGAGCCACTTTCAGTTACTCTTTTAACATCAGCCATTTTGTAGACTTGAAGATTTAAAATTTGATTTTTATCTTGTACTAAAGCATCAATTTCTTTTTTCATATCTTCTGAAATCGTTTCTTTCCCCTCCAAGATGCCAACTGTTTTTTCTGTACCGATTATTTTTTCAGTAACACTCCAGTTCTCGTTCATATCTGCTTCATCCATCGCCCATAAAACTCCAATGATAACTGATGTAAGAACAAAAAATGATAATGCTATATGAAGCACACGTTTGGCAAATACCTTTTGTGCTTTGAATAATTGACCGACGATAGAACGCATTTCTTTTTCTCCGCCGAAACGTTCAATGGAAATTTCAATAGCTTCTTGTTCAGACTTTCCTTCTAATTTTAACTCGTGAACAGCCTCTAATAAATGACCTTTCATTTCATCTTTTAATTCTTGTATTTCTTTTTTATTTCCACCAACATTTTGATAAACCGAATCAACAAATGTTTCAATTTCTCTCATTTTTTCTCCCCCAATCCAAAAACGAATCAATCACATCTCTTACAAATTCCCATTCCAAACGCTTTTGTTCAAATCCTTCTTCACCCATTGATGTAAGTTTGTAATATTTTCTTCTTCCACCTGGTCCTTGCTCATCCCCCCAGTAAGAAGAAATCCATTCATTCTTTTCTAATCTCTTTAAAGACAGATAAAGTGTACCTTCTTTTAATTCAAATTGATCATCACTCTTTTCTCGAACGATTTTGGCTAATTCATAGCCGTACATATCCCTCCTATGTAAAAGTGACAGGATGAGCGTGTCTATGTGACCTTTTAAGACTTCTTTATTAATCTCCAATTTTTCCACCTCTTGGAATTAATATATTTTATATTACTTTATAATGCAAGGTATTCTTTCGAAGAAAATTATAAAACTTTATGGAACTAACCTGCCCCGTTAGTGCCATAAGAAAAAGGCTGCATCAGAAACCTCCCTTATTGAACTAAAGCTACCCGTTAGTTGAACAAGATTTTACTCTATATACTCAATTAACATTGCTGGAACTGTTTCAAAAATATAAATTTCAGGGTTATTAAAAGGCTTGCATTTCAAAAACTCATCAAGAGTACATACTTTCCCAATACTGTTTCATTAAATCTTCCTTTGAAGGTAATCCTTCAACAAAGTACCCTCTGTCCCCATCATATTTATCTTCAATATAGGCAAATAAATCACTTGATATATCTCGGTTAAAAGCTAGTATTTTATCACTAAACACAGGAAATTGAAAGTGAGGTTTTTCATACGGTTTCAAATCTGCACCGAAAGCAACTTTAAAATCAATCCATTTTGGTGAATTTTCAGGTCTGAAACGCTCTGTTAATTCTGGAAATAAATTACCGCTGTTTGAATACCATCTTGTTGCTGTTCTATGATTTAATCCTTCCTTTAAAACCCTTTGCGGACTTATATTTATGTCACTATCATTTTCAATGACCATATGATATAAAAACAAGCTATCGCCTCCTTTTGTTAAATAAAACTCTGCTAACAAAATTATTAAACTAACTGCCCCTTTAGTTGCATAACAAAAAGGTTGCTTCAGCAACCTCCCTTATTGAACTAACGCACCTGTTTGTTTAAGTACAACATTTCACAATATCAATACAATTTAAAGATGGTAATGTTTAAACATTGAATTGTCTATACAACATTAGCTGACATCATTTACATATTAAAGCCTATATGGATG
>NZ_JBHVQU010000335.1:0-3177 GCF_042886655.1 Peribacillus sp. NPDC058002
TCCTTAAACTGGCTAATGAACGGACCTATGCTGCCAACTTTCATAAGCTTTTTCTCAAAGCCATTTAGAATAGTCTCTTTTCCCTCTTCGGTGTATGAATATAGTTGATATTTTGTCAATTGCTGTTCAACGCTCTCAATAGTGAACGTTTTATTATATAATTCAGAGGATTCGAGGAAACTTTGAATGCTGTCTATAGACGAATGAATATCTGAATACTGCTGTTCCTGTCTTTGGTCAATGGAGTAACCAGCTGCTACAAATAAATCAGCGATAGGAATATCAAGACAGTCGGCAAATTTTTGCAAATGCTCTGGATTTGCTCTTCGCTTACCATTAATAATCCGTGAGATGGTTGCTGTATCAATGTTAGTTAACTCACTAAGTTTTCTCATTGATAATGAGCGTTCCTTCAGTAATTCTTTTAACAGCAAACCAAGTTTACTAGTTTTTGGTTTATCATCTGACATACTCTTCCCTCCCATATCGGACTTCGAAATTTATCTAGTTTTACAAATGAGGATACGATTCTACTCAAGCATTTTTATAGAGTAATAAAGAAAGTGTTCTTGTGGAATATACCTAAGTGTTGACATTTTGTCAATGGAAAATGGTTATTTGGTAAATATTAAAAGAATGTTCTAATAGCAATTATTAAAATAATGATCCCGCTAATGAATGTTCCGAATTCACCTAGTGTAAAAGAGCCAATACGAACGGAAGCTAATTTATGCCCTAACCTAACTCCTGCCCAAACACTGATAATACTACCAATGGCCGCTGTTAGTGAAATAGCAAGTGGTGAAAGCCCAAGTAAACCGGCCCCTAAGCCGTTGGTAAGGGCATTCGCTGATAAGGCTACCCCAAGAATCACAGCTTCCCCCCAGCCAATTTCACCTGAGTTATCGACATCAGCAGCTTCAGGATTTTTAAAAACCCCTTTCATGCTTGGAGATGGGTTGCTATGGTCATGGCTTACGACTACTTTCTTATTACGTGGTGTAGCTAATAAAATAATTCTTATACCTATAATAATTAGAAAGAGCGCTCCAATAATCATTGGGAACATACCTGGCAAAATCTTGGAAAGCCAAACTCCAAAGGAAATTCCCGTTATACTCATAAGAAAACATATAAACCCAATCAAAAAGTTGGCACCTAAGCCTATCCGTATTTTGCGAATTCCATAAGAAATACTTACTCCTAAATTATCGACACTGGATGAAACAGCAAAAGCCAAGATGATTAGCCAAGACACATTAGTTCACTCCTAATTTTTTTACATTATATTGATCAAATTGACTAAATGTGCTTATTTATTTCTAAAGTGTTGATAAAAAGTCAACAAACTCTGCTAGTTTAACTAGTAAACTAAGCAGGAGTAAATTCATTAATGAATGCCTTATATGCTTTTCGGGAAATGAATGATACTGGGAAAAGAAAATTACCTAAACATGCGCTACTGGATTTTTTACCAAAACGCTGGAAAAAACACACGTTTATGATGATGAAGGCAATATTAATAGCTCTTATTAGGAGAAATTGCTGCTCTAAATGAGCTTAGAAATCATATCCGTTCAGGGGATGTATAGGTTATAGGGGGGCGATTACATCATAATTTTGATGAGTATTAAGCTTCGAGTGAAGAATGGGAAACAGCGAAAGTGAATGGGACAACCGTTTTCGTTTATCGATGAGTTTATCTTTAGCAAAGCGTCTTACATGGGTTTAAAATAATTTGGGTTCACATGAGGGCATTAATATTAATAAATCTAAATCACATGATGATCGTTTAGAAAAAGATACCCCTGAAGATGCAAGCTCATATACCTTATCGCGTTATAATCGGTTACCTCGCATTCAACCTTTAGATTTACTGATAGAAGTGGCTGGATAGACAGGGTTTGCTGAAGCATTTGTTCATGCAACTGTAAATCGTGCTCCAAAAGGAATAGAAAGAGTAGTTACCATAATATAATTATGGTAACTACTATATGAGTCATTTTTATTCATTTTTGAGATCATATGATTTATTAGTTGTTCAAAAAGGACTAATGACATGGTTCATGCTCTATATCGCAAAGTAAATATGGAGAAATAATAAAAAACAAAGTGATTACTTATGATGGCCTTGGTGCAGGTAAATCACCATACTTTATAAAACATGCAAACTATGTTGAAGATGTATTGGCACTAATGGATTACCTATAACTTAATCAGGCAACGATTGCAGGCCATTCCACCCGGGACAGATTGTCCTCCATATAGATAAGTTGCCAGTGCTTGCCCTTCATTCACCAACATATCAAATCGTTATCGATAGTCCGTACAAAAACCACATTGTTCGAATGCTCAGGCATCATTGCGGGCGCATGCGTAAGTGGCCCGCTGATTTCTGGATGAAATGACCTCAGCAATGGAACGATTAGGTGAATTGAATTACAAAGCTTTATTTATTATCGGCAAAAAGGACTTGGCAGATAATTTTCGAGTTGCCGATTGTTTTCGTAGGCCAGCATCAGGGAAGTGGTTGAAGTGAAGGCAGAAGCAATCATCTTGGAGATACCAAATAAGCAGCTTGAATATATAGTCAATGGTGCCATTAATAATATATACAAAAACGTGGAAGTCCATCGGTTCTATCTGCACTTGCAAACTCAGCCAGGGGCTGATGAAGAGTTGATTAAATACAGCCATCTCCTTATTGAGGAAACACTAACAGTTTGAGTTGCCATGCAAAAGATTTGAATTAATGGGAGAAAAGGAGCCGAGGAAACAATCGTTATATTTTTCATCTGTGCTCCGAGGAATTATTTTGATGATATCTACCTATCCACAGCAGTTTCCAATAGAATAAATGAAGAAGTAAATTATAAGGGAGTTTTGTAACTGTTCTAACGTTTAATAGGGCTTATCTTGAATAAAGTTTAAACAAGGATCTTCACAATCGGGCTCTTTTCTGGAGTGAAAAATGCGCTCTATTCACAGCTAAGTGTTCATAACAAATAACCAGATAATATCTTGGTGGGGTATTAGCTGGTTTTATCTCCGATTAAAATGTTGCAAACTATGACACTTTCTCTCAGCGCAAGTATTTGTTACAATTTTCCCATTCGGCATGGTATGATAAAATCATTTATTTTCAAAGGACTTTCCAAATGCAAGCAAGTACATCAC
>NZ_JBHVQU010000336.1:0-3173 GCF_042886655.1 Peribacillus sp. NPDC058002
GAAGTTATATCTGGCAAGCCATATTTGTTTATTCTCTTTTTCCACCACCTAGTAATGCTTTTCGGGTCCATTTGTTTTCCCAATTCAGAACTGAAAAGTAAGAATCGGTCACTGCCTTCCCAACTATCACCTGCCCGAAGTTTTTGTCTAATTTTCATGCTTTTATAACGTTTAAGTTGATCTACTACACCTTGGGATAAAGTTATAGTTCGAATCGAGTTTCTCGTTTTAGGTTCTTTAAAAACGTAACCTTCTTCCTTCGTATGAACTAATACAGAGCTTTCCTAACGAGGAAGGCTTTTTTTCATTCTTTTGGAAGGGCATTCGTAAGTTGCGAAAAAGTGGGCGCTTTTTCTGTACAATAAATAAGAGCTGAATTAATAGTAACAATAATAGTCACGTGGTTGTCCCCTCGTGAATAGCCTTATTTCCCTTCTGCATTAACCGCTTCACAAGAAAAATAAGGAATGGACAATAAAATTAAAAGAATAGATAGACAATTCACGACGAAAACCTTATATAATAAAGCAGCATAGTATTTTTTGGAAAACAATTTAAAGAATTAGAGTAAAACTGGGGGAATAAAATATGGCCTTTTTGTATTATGCTAAAGTAAATGTTAATTCTAATATTCATGAGATACATCAAAAACAGGGAAGTATTGAGGAAATAATGGATCGTATCTATGATCAGTTAAACGATGAAGTAGAGTATTCTATTGAAGAAACAAAACAGTTCATTGATGATTCTGGGGAAGAACAAAGCATAACCAAAACAGAAAAGTATAATTTTTCCAAATTAGATAAAGTTAAAGATATTAATAAATTTTATATTACTGGGAAATTAGTACGCAGATTCCCGTTTAAAGGAGAAGAGTTTGACGAGGAAACAAGGGAGTCTGAAACAGTGATATATAATAATAATTCTGTTAGTACATACTTTTTATTTGATTTACAATCCGAAATAGTTGTTTTCTTCGAACGGAATAAACTGGGTTATAATCAATTTATTGAGGGGTTCCAGGGATTATTAGACCAGCATATTCCGGATATTGGATTCGAAGTCTTTTTAGCAAAGGACAAATTTTCTGTAAGGGAAAGAATTAAAATGTTCCGTAAGGTTCATAAAATCACCTCTACAATTATTCCGCCAAATGCAAATGAAGAGGCTCTGGAAGATTTATATGATAGAAAATCAGAAGAGATGGCTGAAGGTAATATAACTCGACAAACGGGTATTTTTGAATCGCATAGAAGGAATAAAAAGGGAATAGATATAAACTCAAAAGAGGTTTCCAATGTAATAAATATAAGTGAAGCGTTCATTAGTAAGGGGTATGGAAAACTAAAAGTAGAAGGCGAAAATAGTGAAGGAGTAGAAATTCATTACGATTCTGATGCTGATTCTCCTATTCAAACCCGAATTACTGAAAAACAAAAGAATAACAGAGATACTTTCGTCGAAATGTCTCTTAAAGGGATAACTGCAATCTTAGGTAAGCAAACTGTTGATAAAATCAAGAAGGATAATAATGATAAATCAAATGAACCACCACAAAAAAGTAATTGATAAAGGCTTAGAAAGTTGGTGAGCATTTTGTGAAACTTCTTACATATAAATCTTTAAAAGAAAAAGTAAATCCACCCAATTACTTTATTGATATAAAAAAGTTTGAATCATACTTTTCACTAATATGTTCAATTCTATTATCCAGTTTATTGTTTGCTATTGCTATTCAATCTAATTCAAAAGATATAATTAAATTAATTGATGTTACAAGAAATATATTATTAAATTCAACATTCGGATTACTTGGCATGTTAGGTTTTATTGTATCAGGTCTAGCTATAATAACGGGAACTATAGGAAATAAAATTACTCAGAAAATGATTGAAGCGGATAAATATAATTCACTTCTTTCTATTTTATATAGTTTTGTTTATATCGGGAGATTTATCGGTATATTAATTGTAGCTTTGATCACAGCTTACTTTTTTGTTAGTATACCTTTGCCTTTTAATATTTATCTTTTTGTTGGATTATCTTTTGTCTTATCTTATTGTTTGTTTTTTACTGTATTCTTTGCAGTATCATTATTGGTAACCTGCATTAATATCTTTCAACTTAACTTTATTTATTCTGAGGATAAAGGTTTAAGTAATAAAAATAATGAAAAAGTTGATATATTCTTTAATGATGCAAGAATTGATACTTTGACAAGCATCTTAATTGATAAAGCTAATCTTACAAAAGAAGAGTTTACTGCAGAACTTACTAAGAACATCGATAATGATTGTCCAAAAGAATATAAAAAAATGGTTATTGAAAAGGCTAAGAAGTACTATGATTTTGAATGAAAATTTAAGATATATCATAAATCCTAAAAGAGCTTGGAATTATTCGAGCTTTTGTACAATATTAAAGTATCGGTCCCAAAGGAAAAAGAAAAAATTAAAGCGGAAGTTGATGGATTTAGTACAGGATCTGCATATATTTTCTTACCTTCTATATATATTCTTCTAAATGATAGAATAATAAATGGTGAATATTGTTCATAGACTTATTTATTAAACATACTTATTAATGATATATGTAGGTATTACATGTAAGTCAACCATTGCTTTAAAGTAAGTTATGAATTTAGGTAGGTGGGATAATGGTGGAAGTCTCCACGAATAATGAATTATTACAAGCAAAGATAGAGAAATGGAAAAGGGATCTAATTGATCTAACTAACCGAAATGTGCTCTTGAATTTCCGTCCCAAGAAGACCAATTCTTTGCAGGTCTTGGAAAAACCTCAAGAATTGTTTGATCTTTTAGTGAAAAACTCCAAAAACTTGAATATGGAAGAGTTGAAAACTCCTTTTTCCGAGCAAATTCAAAAGATTATAGATTCTAATGAAGAAGAACAGATGAAACGTAAGAAAGCCGGAGAAGAAAAAGAAAGGTTTACAAAATTAGTTGCAAAGCTCCGATTAGAAGCTCGTACCCGTTTAAATGAACAAGGAATCCAAACTCTTTATCTGGTGTTTGGGGTGCTAAAATGGAAAGAACAGGGGAGTGACAAAGAATTTATGTCTCCTTTGTTACTTGTTCCTGTTGAGTTAAATCGTTCTAGTGCAAATCAACCCTTCCAAATAAAAATGGTGGAGGATGAAATTGTTCTTAACC
>NZ_JBHVQU010000337.1:0-3156 GCF_042886655.1 Peribacillus sp. NPDC058002
ATTTTAAACAAGTAATTTAAAAAATATATTCAATATTAACACTTTTTATTATATAAAATTTTTCTTAAAATTACCATATAAACTTTAATTTGTTAAAAACGATACCATATTTCATGATATTATTGCTATATTTCATAAAACAGATAAGTATAAACTGTTAACCCCCGAATCATTCCCTCTCCTTGTAAAAAATCATTTATTTCCCGTCAGCACAACGAGCTTTTATAAATCAGCACGAAAAAAAAGACAGCAATTGCTGTCTTTTCCATCATGCCTTTAACGCATCTTCAAATGGCGCTGAATATAATCCTCTTGGCGCCAGCATATCCGTATCCGATTCACGGATTTCCCCACCGAGAGTATATGGACCTGCTGGAAAATAATCAAACATTTCACTTTCCTTATGTATGATCAAGAAATGATCGAATAAATCATCCATAAGTTCTTGATGTTCATCTATCTTGATGATTTCGCCACATTCATCAATTTCAAAGTTTTCATTAATCGCATCTTGAAGTTCCTCATTATTTGAATACGCGATATAAAAATCGACATCCCCGCACTCCATGCATAGCAAGAGTTTTTCTTCTAGTGCTTCTTCATAGGTCTTCAGGACGATTCCCTTTAAAATGGCATCAATCTTTCCAGTATTAATCAGTTTAATTTTAGTCTGGAACACAAAACCCCTCCAATCAAATACAGCATTTAAATAAGTAAACGCCAGTTAAACAAGCTCACCCTTAAATAGGAAATTGTTGAAGATCATTCTCAATCATCACATAAATCAAAGTCCCTAAGTTCGTTTATTAACAGCCATGGGAACCTATCCCAAGACTTGGTCATCAAGGGCAATACATGCAACCTCTAAGATCCCGTTTTTGAATTAGATAGGAATCCCCCACTTCGTGCATATAATAAGTTTGCCCACATAATTAGAATCATAATCTTCTATAATACAAAGAAAAAGATGATTGGAAGCGTAATCAGGCTTAATGAAGTACTTATGAAAGTAGCACTTGATACGAATTCAGGCTCTGTGTTGAATTGGAGCGCATACATCGTAGTGTTGGCCGCCGTTGGCATGGCAGCTACGATGATCATGATATGCCTGACCATTTCACCCACTGGTAAGGCAAGTGATAGCAGGAAGGCAATGGCTGGTGAAACGGCAAGTTTAAGTAACAGCGAAACTGATAGTTTTCGATAGGCAATCTTTTTCAGGGAAATGTTGGCCAGCTGCATTCCCAGTGTAATCATGATTGTTGGGATTGCTGCATTTGCTACAAGGTTAATAGCTTCCATAACCGAATTGCTTAAAGGTATGTTCCCGAACTGAAATACTGTACCCGCAATGGCTCCATAAACAATTGGCATCCGACATACTGCTTTAATCGCTGTTTGAACTCCGTTACCTTCCGGGCTGCCCTTTGCTGCGAAATATATGCCTATCGTGCACATCACTAACTGCTGTCCCACCATAAGGATTATTGCATAATCGAGTCCTGCGGCACCGAATAACAGGAAAATGACAGGTGTTCCGTAATTCCCGTTATTCATGAATGCCGATGCCAATATCATGCCGCTTGTTTCAGTGACTGTATAATTGCGAAAAAAAGATATGATGTAGACTACCAGAATGAGAGAAAGACAAAGTACTATCGTGAATAAGAACAGGTAAACATAATTAATCGTAAATTCTGCGGAATAAAAAGTTCGGAATACAAGAAAAGGTGACATTAAATATAATGCCATCGTTGAAATCGATTTTGTATCAAGTTTAAACTTTTTCTGACCAATGAAACCTAAAACAAATATACCGAATATCGGTAAAAGAACTCCCAAAAACCCCATGCATATCACCTTCATAATTCTAATGATTTTCTTCTAACCATATCAGTTTTATAATTATTTGTAAAAATTCTTTTAAACCACCTTTTGATTTCTTATATATTACCGAAAAATGAATTTTCTTTATTTTCAGAAAAAAATAATCCGTTTCCCAATGCGTATGGTATATTGTTTATTATATTTACGTTCATAAACGTAACATCAACACTTTTTGGTTATTAATATATGAAGGGGTGTTTTTTAGTGGATGTAAAATACATGGAGATGGCAGTTCGGCTTGCATATGAAAATGTTATGGCAAAGAACGGAGGACCTTTTGGTGCCATAATCGTTAAAGATGGCAAAGTCGTAGGCAGAGGATGTAATAATGTGACAACGGCCAACGATCCTACAGCTCACGCCGAAGTACAGGCGATTCGTGATGCATGCAGGAATCTCGACAGCTTCCAGCTTGCAGATTGTGAAATTTACACTAGCTGCGAACCTTGCCCCATGTGCATCGGTGCTATTTATTGGGCACGTCCTAAAGCCATTTATTACGCATGTACTAAAGAAGACGCTGCACTTATTGGTTTTGATGATCACTTTATATACAAGGAACTTGCCCTGCCAATGGAAAAACGGACGATAAAAATGGAACAACTTTCTTTAAATGACCACGAATTACCATTTCGAACATGGGAAACCAGTACTGAAAAAGTGAAATATTAACCGGTTATATTTTTGTCAAAGGGGTTACGCATATGAAAAAAAACTTGCTTAAAAGGAGAATAGACGTTGCTGCTGGGAGAACGCCTGCGGATTGTGTCATAAAGAACGGGCAAATCATAGATGTTTTCAATGGTGATATCTATAAAGGTGACATTGCTGTCGTCGATGGTTTTTTTGCTGGAATTGGGCGTTATGAGGGTATTTCAGAAATCGATGCAGCAGGAAAATTCGTATGCCCTACATTCATCGATGGCCATGTCCATATTGAATCTTCGATGGTAAGGCCATCGGAACTCGCAAAAATCCTCCTTTTACATGGTGTGACGAGCATCATTGCAGACCCTCATGAAATTGCCAATGTTTCTGGCAAAATGGGCATGGAATATATGATTGATCAATCCGCTCAACTCCCTTTTGACTTTTACTTCATGATGCCTTCTTGTGTACCTGCTACGGAGTTTGAACACTCTGGTGCTGTCCTAAAAAGTGAAGATTTAATTCCGTTTTATCAAAACCCGAGAGTGCTCGGTTTAGCTGAAGTCATGAATTTCCCGGCCGTTTCACTTACGGAGGAGGATATGCTGCAAAAAATATACG
>NZ_JBHVQU010000338.1:0-3145 GCF_042886655.1 Peribacillus sp. NPDC058002
CTAGCCGATATAGGAATGGCTATAGGAACCGGGACGGACGTAGCCATGGAAGCTGCCGATATCACTTTGATCCGGGGGGATTTGACCAGTATTGCAGATGCAATCCTCATGAGCCGGAAAACGATGCGGAATATCAAACAAAACCTATTCTGGGCTTTTGCCTATAACGTAATCGGGATACCAATTGCGGCAATCGGACTGCTTGCCCCCTGGTTAGCTGGTGCTGCCATGGCTTTCAGTTCTGTATCAGTCGTATTGAATGCACTTCGCCTTCAACGGGTAAAGCTCTAAAGATATAATGAATGCTACAAAGCGTTTGGATTTTCATTCAGATAAAAGCCGATGATTCCTTGGCAAGTGAATCATCGGCTTTCAATTGGAATAGCCGTGCTTTTTTATGTTTATAGCGACTCCTAAATGATGTTCCTTCATACTTTCGGTTGCCAAACCGCTTATTTTAAACAATAAAATACATAATCGGTTGGTGCGCCACGCTCGCCTTGTTGGTGGAGCATCGCTGATACATTACCGCGATGGTAGGTCCCATGATTCACTACATGATGGATGAGGTCGGCAAGTATAAACTCACAAGCCCCCATTTTGGGATGTTCGGTTACAATGGTCCGTTCAAGATCAGGCTGTGAAGCAAGAAAATCATAATAATCCTTTGCAAGTTCATCAAAGCGGGATTCCAGTTCATGTATTGAGACTCCGTCCACTTCTTTTCGCCGTTGTTCAACTTTCATAAAAGTATCTTGAACGGTGCTTCCTTTCATTATCTCCAGCCAGGTAATATCTGTTGCGTAAAGGTGAACAAGGACTTCCTTGATGGATGGAAAGACACTTTTTATCGTGTTGCCATAGACTGCGTCAGGTAATTGTTTTAGGTTTTGGAACACTTGCTGATTAGCCCACACGTGGTAATCATACATTTTCCTTGCACGGTTCATTTCCACTTTTTCACTCCTTCAATTGTTACATATCCTTTTCGACATTATTAAAAAAATACCTCTATAAAAAATAACGGTCATCCTTTAAAGAAAATTCCTTTTTTGATAAGTGAATAAATTGGTTTTTCACCAAAAAGTACTTGTTTATAGAAAATTTTTCATATAGGCAGCCTTTTTGCTGACTTGCCTTCTTTAATTAATCAGTCTATTAAGTATAGTAAGGCAAGCAATAAAACAAAATTTAGTACTAAAAAAGAAGTAATGGGGTAGACACTTTACTATTTTGTTACCCATTTTGAGATTAGATGAAGGGTATCAGATTATTTGTCCATGCCAAAGCCTCGTTTTATACATACGATGATAGAAGATGCCATCTATTACTGTTATTAAATTGATTACCATCAATGTTGCGTTCACCACTGTCAGAATGTCTATCCACTCTTAATATAGTAGTAGAGCCAGAGAAAATGATTAAGGGTTTTCCTAGTAAGGAATCCACAGACATGTAGTAATGGTAAAGGTGTTAAAAAAACAAAAATGAATGGATATGCAACCAATGGTCAATCAGGGATGGAAAGCATAACTAGCGAATTTGTTAGAAAAATAGAACCGTCATTAATTTCAACCGTCGATGTCAAGCGGTTTTATACTTCAACTGAGGGGGCGGATTTTTGGAATCTAAGAATGTGAAAGTTCGCTTTATATGAAAATATTGTTTGTTAATTATTATAATAACTCTTATCGAGAGAGGTGGATAAAAATGAAAGCAGATGCCGTTTTTGAAGGTGGGGGTGTCAGGGGAATTGCTTTTATTGGAGCGATACAAGCAATGGAAGAGGAAAAAGTAGAATGGGAGAGACTTGCTGGGACATCAGCAGGAGCAGTAATCGCAGCTCTTTTGGCTAGTGGCTATAAAAGCCATGAAATTAGAGAGCGGTATAGTGAAATCAACTACTCGAAGATGCGAGGCAGGACATTACTGAATCGAATTCCCATTTTGGGCGTATTTTTGGAACTTAATGTTCATCTTGGGATTTTTAAAAATGACTATTTGGAAACATGGGTGGATTCTCTTCTTTCAGAAAAAGGGATTAAGACATTCGCGGATCTTCCAGATGGAAAGTTGAAGATAATTGCGTCTGATGTTTCGAATGGTCAGATGCTTATTTTGCCAGATGATTTGGAACGCTATGGGATGTCTCCTGCTGATTTAAAAGTTTCAACTGCCGTAATGATGAGTGCCTCCCTACCATTTTTCTTCCGTCCGGTTATTTGGAAATCAAAAGACCGGAAAAAATCCTACATTTTAGATGGTGGTTTACTTAGTAACTTCCCAATATGGATTTTCGATACAGACAATCCTCGCTTTCCAACATTCGGATTCCATTTTGTGAAAGATAAAGTTAACATAGATCCGGTTATACCAACGCCAATCCACCTTTTCAAAAATATATTTAAAACGATGCTTCAAGCCCATGATTTACGACATATGAACGAAGAAACGATTGAACGAACGATTCAAATTCCTACTGGCGGCATCAACGCAACGGACTTTGAACTGAGTGAGGAAGAAATCGACTTTCTCTATCAATCAGGCTATACTTCTGCAAAAGAATTTTTGTCTGAGTGGGATTTTGAACAATATAAGCACAAACGGATGCAAAGAGTAAAAAATAAGTAGGAGAAACAATACGCTATCTTTCCAAATGGGTGCAAGAGGGGGGACAAGGAGCTGTTACAACAGCTCTTTTTTTATTGAACTAACGATCATTAGTTTAATAGGAGGCATAGTTGTTCTGTGCTTAAGAGCAATAATTTGAAATGCGAAATCATAAAAAATCAACCTGAGATATTATTTTAGAATTTTTTAAATGAATAAACGGAAATAAAAGAATAAAAATAGAAACCAACTTGGAAGATTAAGATATACCATATATGAACTTACTTACCAGATTCATGAGGTGAATAATCGAACAAATCCTTTACGCTATAAATTATGAAATTCAATGAAAAGATCCTAAAAGGAGAGGAGATAGGAGTAACTCAATGTCACTGTGAGAAACGGATGATGAGCCAGACTTTCATTCCTCTGTTAAAAATGCTGTTAAAAAATATAGTTGGAGAAAATGTGCAAGGGATGGAATCTTCACTATAAATGAAAACAGTATTCCGGGGGCTTATCAGGAAGTGTTGAA
>NZ_JBHVQU010000339.1:0-3108 GCF_042886655.1 Peribacillus sp. NPDC058002
GACAGGCATGTGGATCAGCAGATTGCAATGGTTGGATGAGAAAAGATTTTGCCTCGGAAAACTATGATTGCCCAATGTGCGGAAGTCAATTAATTGAGGAAGTCAGGGAACTTCCAAAAATTGAAAATGAGTATAATGCGTTTAAATAAAAGAGGTGGATCATAGCCTCTTTATTTTTTATTTTAAGAAAGAAGTATGACAATAACGCTTTACACATAAAAATATTTATGGTATTATTAAGTTTCAGTGTTAAGAAAATAAAGCACTGGAGGGTAATTTAAAGTAACATTTTTATTAATAAAATAATTTTTCATCATTTTCATGATGAAGTAGAAACAAGTTAAACACATCTAGAAAAAAGAACTACATGTAATTATTTTCCTCGATCCATTTCTGTTCTTCATTAACTTACTTCTATGTACCATTTGTCTTTTGGAATTTAATCTACCCAATTGGAATTACGGACGGTTTTAATTAATAAACATGTACTTACAAGCTTTTATCTGATTCTCGCAGGCACGGTCTAGGAACCGTATGGATGGGAGAGAGGCAGGGCTTTCATTGTTTTAGGTTTTGGCATTAAAAATTACTCTCATGCTCGATACGCTTTGAAATGTTCATTGAACGAGCAGGAAGAACCATATGGAATGGATTCTTGAACAGCGCAGTCCCGATTATCTTGAAGGGTAAGTCAGGGACTGTGTTTCATTTTGGGGAATCATTTCTTTTTTAGAATTTTTCTTCAAATAAATAAAGCATATATATGATATAATGGGTAGTGAGATATGAAAAATTCATGTCGTAATCTCAAGTTTTTACCATTCAAAAGTTTGTTTGAAAGAAAACAATAATCATACTTGGATTTGCGAATGGTTATTTACTCACAATTTAGATTAAACGCCATCTATTCTTTCTTTTATCTTTATGGCTTGTGATCTGTTATGCAGGACGGAGTCAATTCAATTCTAAGGAGTGAGATATATGTATAGAAGAAATAATACGGAAGAAATCATTCCTGAAGAAACTAAGGTGTGGGAATGTACATCAGAAGATTGCAAAGGTTGGATTCGCGATAACTTTACAAGTAATGATGAACATGTTTGTCCGTTATGTAGCAGCGAGATGAAACCCGGCACCAGAATGCTTCAAGCAATCAACAATCCAAGGAACTATTAAGGCTAGATAAAAAAAGCTGAAGGGGATTCTCCCTTCAGCTTTTTTTATCTTTTTGCCAATTGGATGAAGCAAAAAGCAGGTGAGGTTAGTGGATATCTTTTTTCTTGAATCGACCGCCTCGAACTTCCGCGATATCCCCTACGGCAAGAAATGCAGATGGATCGAAGCTTTTGACTATCTCTTTAAGTTTTGCTTCCTCAAGCCTGTTTATTACACAAAAGATGACTTTTTTATCATCACCAGAATAAGCACCTTCTCCAGCTAAAAAGGTTACGCCCCGTCCAAGACGATTCATTA
The DNA here is from genome assembly GCF_042886655.1 of Peribacillus sp. NPDC058002. Taxonomy (NCBI): domain Bacteria; kingdom Bacillati; phylum Bacillota; class Bacilli; order Caryophanales; family Bacillaceae; genus Peribacillus; species Peribacillus sp. NPDC058002. The sequence goes on from NZ_JBHVQU010000339.1 coordinate 1,474, forward strand.
TCGCTTCGCCGATATCATTAAATTCATCACTGATGATCCAAACAAATTTAGATTCGTCCAAACCTGCGATGACGATATCCATCGTTTTATATGCCACGAAGTAGGCTATGATCGAATACATGGCACGATCCCACGAGAATACGAAGCCCGCACTGCCAAGGATGAATAAATTAAAGAACATGACGATCTCCCCAACGGAAAAAGGGAGCTTCTTGCTAGCGAGAATAGCAAGTATTTCTGTGCCATCCAACGAGCCGCCATATCGAATGACCATTCCAACACCAATTCCAAGAATCATACCGCCGAAAGCGGACGCTAGAAGGATATCCTGAGTGAAAGCTGGTACATGATGAAGCAATGCAGTGGTAATGGAAAGGACTAAAATTCCATAAAGGGTAGAGAATGCGAAGGTTTTTCCAATTTGTTTATAACCGATAAAAAAGAAAGGAAGATTCAAAATGAAAAGAAAGATTCCAAGCTTCCATCCAGTGATGTAAGATAACATAATCGAAATACCCGTTATGCCCCCGTCGATTACGTTATTCGGCACTAAAAAAATCTCGAGGCCGACAGCCATTAAAACTGCACCGATTGTAATTAATAGACCTCTCTGTAAAATTTGTCTAAGTGTTAATCTTTTATGCTGGGTCTTCTTTTGCATAATTTCTGTTGTACTTGCACCTGCCAGGTCTGACATAATCATGCCCCCACTCCTTCTCTCTATATAAGTTCTATTTAATTATAAACCTATAGGTATAATTAAATAAAGAAATTAACATTCCTAATTATTATATTCCTGAATAATTATTGGTATTATTTATCATTCCCTGCAATGATGAAGCAGGGGTGTGAATGCTTGTCAGTACCATGTATTCATATTCTACTCCATATAAAACAATAGTATTTCTCATTTAATTGATTTTATGAAAAAACCTGCATTTTCTTGAGGAAGGGGGTGCGCCGAAAGAATCAGAGTGTAAATATACAGGAGTAAGGAAATAAAAAACCTTTGAGGTCCTATGAATTTACATTACAATATAGGAGAATAGAACGTTAGAGGTGATCAAGTAAAAAAATGGAACAATCAATTGTGGCATCAAATCCTGTCCTCTTTATGATTGCAGTACTATTGATAATAATGGCGTGTTATACGGCTTTGGATTTATTGACAACATTACTGACGATAGAGAGATATAAACGCCTGGTATATATAGGGAGCAGCTGCTCTATGGGAGTGGCAATCTGGACGCTTAATTTTGTGGTCATATACACACTCGATAATTCAGGAATGGCGGCATACAACTTTTCTACAATAATCTTTTCGTTAGCATTAGCGATCGCTCTTGCAGGGGTTGGGTTACTGGCCATATCGTATAAAACACAAGTTCTGCAAATCGTTTTTTGCGGCTTCATGTTTACGATGGCCATTTTATCAAATTATATTATGGGAACATCTTCATTAAATCATACTTTGCACTTTAGCCCATTGTCGGTACTCAGTACGCTTTTCAGTATCTTTATATTATTTGTAGCAGCGCTTGCAATATTATTTTATTTTAATAAATTAAGTCAATCTTCGCTAAAGCCAGTCAGTACGCTCATGATGAGTGGCGCAATCATTGAAGGCTATTATCT
>NZ_JBHVQU010000340.1:0-3100 GCF_042886655.1 Peribacillus sp. NPDC058002
CCAAAGCTCCCCGTGTTCTATGGCAGGGAGGTACATGTCCGGTTCCCTCCCATCCTTTCCCGTTAACATCCCTGCCCCATGTCGCATCATAATCCCATGGAATCATTTCAAATAGTCCCGTATCTCCATTTCGATACAAGGCATAGTTATGAACGAACCCATCATAGTTTTGCGTAAATATGACACCGGCCAGCCAGCGCATGTACTTTTCCACATCGACATATTTTACGATTTCCTTTTCAAAATCCACTCTTGAAATTGTATTGATTTGGAGGATCAACTCTTGTAAATATAATTCATCCTTTGCTGTCCCGCATTTTTTTTGATAGCCCATCTCCAATGATTTTTTGATTCCTTTATCCAAATCGCTCATCAATGAGAAATTGGCATCACCATCCACTGCATAGAAAATGGCACCCTTGGGCAGCCCCCTTTTCTTCAAATAATATTCATCCACCGATTCCAATTCTAGGTATATCCCTTCGTCCTTTCCGTTCAGATTCAGGAAAACGAACTGGGAGTTCGGCGATAAGGTGCCTATATCCGCAAAAAAGTCTAAAGATAATTTATTTCTTAGTAAAGATTTATCTTTATATTCGGCATTTAAATGAACTTCCTTGGCATTCTTATAAGTATTAGGTTTATAAAAGACTACATTATAGGATTTTTTGGGAAAACCGCGGATATGTGAGCCACGGTAAACAATATCAATATCCAGTTTTTTTCTGTTAAGTGTTAACTTTGCCGGTAAAGGATCATTGCACCATATATCTCTGCGAAGTTCCCTTAAATTAACTGGTGGAATAAAAAGCTGGTACACAGGCAGCTTCTTGTCAGAATTCATACAACCCTTCACTTCCCTTTCACTTTCATATTAAATTATGAAAAAAAGCGAGGGGTGTCACCAAAAACAAATTTTCATTAAAAATTGTGCTATTATCCCTGGCATATTACGTACAAGCGCATAGTTTAATGTATAGAAAGGGGGATATTTAAATATGTCTGATATCATTCAAAATATACAAAATGCGGTAGATAGAGCCAATTCCTTCGGGTTAGGCGATTTCATGTATAATGACCCTTGTTCAAAAGGCCGTTCTTCACGTAAAAACAACAATAATAAGCGAACTTCCCGCAGACGCACTAAACGTTGCTTTAGCATGAAGAGGTCCACTTGCCGTACGCAAAGGCGCACTAGCAGGAGGAGGTCCACTTGCCATACGCAAAGGCGCACTAGCAGGAGGAGGTCCACTTGCCATACGCAAAGGTGCACTAGCAGGAGGAGGTCCACTTGCCGTATGCAAAGGTGCACCAGCAGAAACCGGTGTTCCATATGCAACAGACAAAGGCGCTGCAACAGAAACCGGTGTTCCTCCAACAACTGCAGTTGGCTTTGCGGCAATAACTTTCGAAATAAACGGGAATGTTGCTTCTAGTTTCTTGGTTCCGTTTTAATGTACAACTAATTTTTTTCACTGGATATTAAGATTTATTTTAAAGTCCAATTTTCAATAAAAACACAAGCTCGTCGTAAAGGGACGAGTTTTTTGTTTTTTTAAAAATTTTCACGATCGTTATATCCATTCAAATGTACCGTTCCTTAAACAATGAAAAACACTGCCATTTATAATGACAGTGGACTTATTTGCGATGTACCCGAACCTATAAAAAAGGATCCCACCCTTTTACATACGGTAGGATCCTCCCAGTTTCGCTTATTTAACGGAGACCGATTCGAACTGTGCATACACATCCTTCAGCCCTGCTTGAATGGCTTGACCAGCCTTTCCACGATAATGCATTTGTACACGATCAATCAATTCTTCGATACCATCTTTCAGGCAATAACCGCGCAGCAGTTGACGAATGAATTCCCTGCCATGTTCTGTAGCAAGTGTACAGGAAGCCTCGACTATTACACCATATTTAAAGTCAAGCTCTACCGTGATCGTGATGGAATCATATAAATTTCTCGCCGCCATCCCTTGTGGAAGTTTTGCATGCCCTGCAATAAAGTATGTGTTCATCATCTGATCTCCTCTATCTATAGTTAATGGACGGAAACCTGCTCGAAGGGCCATGCAGGCAATTGCTTTCGAAGCTCTTTATCTTGTCTGTAGCCAAGTGCGTATTCGCCCTGCATTACAGTATGAATCTCACGGGTTCCTTCGTAAATGACCGGGGCTTTTGAATTCCGCAGAAAACGTTCCACAGGATATTCATCCGAGTATCCGTAGGCACCATGAATTTGAACCGCATCATTGGCCGCTTCGTTAGCAGCATTACATGATATCCACTTTGCAAGTGAAGTTTCCTTCGTATTCCTTTTTCCTTGATTTTTCAAGGTACCCGCTTTAAAGACCAGCAATCTGGAAATCTCTAAATTTGCGGTCATCTTGGCAATCATTTGTTGAACGAGCTGATGCCTGCCAATCTCTTTTCCGAATGTACTTCGTTCATGGCAATATTTCAAGCTTGCTTCCAGGCTTGCTTCAATTAACCCTACAGCACCTGCGGCCACTGTAAACCGGCCGCTGTCCAATGCCGACATGGAAATTTTAAAGCCCTCACCTTCTTCACCGAGCCTATTCTCGACCGGAACTTTTACATCGGTTAAAAAGATTTCGCCTGTATTCCCGGCACGAATTCATAATTTCCCTTTAATGGCTTTCGACTCCACTCCCTCGAAAGTCCGTTCCACAATAAAAGCAGTGATTCCCCTTGAACCGGCATCATGATCCGTCTTGGCGAAAATGAGGAAATGATCTGCATAATCACAGAGCGAAATCCATGTTTTTGACCCGTTCAAGATATAATGGTCCCCAACACGTTTTGCCGTTGATTTCATAGCCGCAACATCAGACCCTGCATTCGGTTCAGTCAGCCCAAAAGCGCCAATCTTGATCCCTTTTGCCTGCGGTACTAAATATTTCTGTTTTTGTTCTTCCGTCCCCCATTGCAGCAAGGTCATGCTATTTAACCCTGTATGTACAGAAACTGCAGTTCGGTAAGCCGTATCGCCTCGCTCCAACTCTTCACAAACGATGGCAAGCGTATTATAATCCATTCCGACTCCACCATACTCTTCAGGTACTGTCTC
>NZ_JBHVQU010000341.1:0-3077 GCF_042886655.1 Peribacillus sp. NPDC058002
TTCATTAACTAGCTAAGATCCTACTTTTTATAATTAGTTTAAATTAACTACAAAAAAAGTATAGAAAATCCAATAAATTTAGAAGTATTTTTAATTTCATCACAATATCGAGTGGTAAATTATACCTACAACAAGATAGCATCTGGGTTTTTTAATAGTTTTTATAAAATTATAATAATTCTGATTATTCATGCAAATTAACTTTTAATAATCTATAATAAAGTAGATGGAAAAAGTTAGGGGGTATCGATATTGAAGAAAAAGTTTATTGTTCCTGCAGTTCTATCGTCAGCGTTGTTGGTAGGTTCTATCCCAGCCGGTAATGTATTTGCGAAGCCGGTTGATTCGAAGGTGGCTAGTAGTGTACAAGCTTCTAAAAAGTGGAATGAGAAGGCAAGCGTTCCTGTTTTTGTGAAGGAGCGATTTGCAGAGAAATTCTCTTCTAGCAACCCTTCCAATGCACTAAATTATTTAAAGAAAAACGAAGGTAAAACTGGAATTAAAAATCCAGATAAAAACCTAAAAGTAAAAGATTCACAAAAAGATAAACTCGGTATGACCCACGTTCGCTTTAATCAATCAATAAATGGAGTGAACGTAGAAGGAACCGAAGTTATTGTTCATTTTAACAAGAATAATGAAGTCGTATCCGTCAACGGAAGAGTAAATCAGACGATTGCCGATGATGCGGTGTACACGAATGCCTCCTTAAGCAGTGATGCAGCACTAAATCAGGCACTATCATCTGTCAATGCCCCTGAAGAGCTAACGTATGAGCCAACTTCTGAGCTTGTAGTCTATCCTTTTGAAGGAGAGAATCATACAGCTTATAAAGTGAATGTTAACTTCATGGGGGATGAGCCTGGCAACTGGTTTGTCTTTGTGGATGCAAACACGGGAGAAATCATCGATAAGTATAATGGTTTAATGCATGCTGATGAAATGAAAACACAAAAAGGTGCTGGAAAAGGGGTACATGGTGCTCACAGGGAATTACATATTACCCAAGTGAAGGAACCTAAATCTGGAACTCAGTTTGCGTTAGCTGATTACTCTCATAATGGTCTTGATGGAATCCTTACGTTTGATGCTAAAAATGATAATAGTTCCAGTAATGATACTCTATATGTGGGGAATTCTGCTGCATTTATCAGCGACTATGATCGGGCTCTTGTCGATGCACACTATAATTCGGAAAAGGTATATGATTATTACCTTAATGAGCATGACCGAAATTCTCTTGACGGTGAAGGAATGGCAATCATTTCTAAGGTCCACTATGGAAATAATTACAACAATGCATCCTGGAATGGGCGTTGGATGACCTATGGGGATGGTGACGGTGAGTTCTTTATTTCACTATCAGCCGGTCTTGACGTTGCTGCCCACGAAATGACTCATGGCGTCATCACTCATACAGCAAATTTAGTTTACCGCAATCAATCTGGAGCACTAAACGAATCATTTGCTGACGTCTTTGGTGCACTTGTTGACGACGATGATTGGGAAATGGGTGAGGATATTATGGCACCAGCTGCTAAAGCTGACGGTGTAACGAGATTGCGCAGCTTGAGTAATCCAAACAGTGTTGTAGTAAGTAATGCGGAAAGAGCTGCATATGGCAGTGGAGTCTATCCGGCTCATATGGATGAATTTTATCACATGCCAACTTCGGTAGATGGCGGCGGTGTCCATGTTAACTCCTCGATTACAAACCACGCTGCATACTTGATTGGTCAAGAAATTGGAAGGCACAAGTTAGGACAAATCTACTATCGTGCAATAAGCATTTATTTAACGCCAAATTCCGATTTTAGTGACGCTCGTAAGGCTATTGTTCAGTCTGCAATTGATATTTATGGTGAAGGCAGCAAGGAAGAGGCTGCAGCTGCTGCCGGATTTGATTCGGTGGGAATTTACTAAGTATATAATTGGATCCGCCCGCAGGAATCAATATTTTTAGCGGATTTTAGAAGAATATTGAAGTGCGTTTAATGTTCCCCCAGAATAAGTGCTTGGGGGACTATTTTTTCGGCATTAGGTAGCCCTCAAAAGAAGAAACCTTGAAAGGTATTTAGCCAATCAAGGTCTTATTTACAAATTCCTTTGTTTCACTTCTTCGAACCATATATCAAAGATATCATCAGGCAATAGTTCGTCATCATTAGAATATACTAAATCATATTTATATAGACCTTTTAAACTGTTTTGTTTCACATTATAATGTAATTTTATTTCAGTAGGCATTTCTTTATTAAACTCTTCACACTTTTTATGGATAAGTTTCAAATTTTCATTCCCGATTCTTAAAGTAGCCTTCTGTCTTTCTCCTGAAACATCATACACTACATTATGTTGACCCTCAAAGTTTTTTATTGCTTCATTTAGTTGATGTTTATGAACAATCTTTCGGTTGATTTTATAGAAAACATCAAAAACATACATTTTTGGTTCATCAGAACAATATATATATATGTCATCTGCTTTATTATCGACATACTCTAAACAAATGGCCACCATATCTGATTGGTACTCTGAAAAGTAATCTTCAAATACCTATTCCATTGCTATACCTCCTAATTCTCTAAACTAATGAATCTCACACGTCCATCTATTTCATACTCTATATCGAACCACTCGGTCTCATTTTATCCCCATCATAATTAACTTTAACATTGACGGAAACAAATTTCCCTTCTTTTATAGCCGTAGCCCATTGATTTTCTAACTTCTTGTATTTACTTAAATTTACACTACTCGATTGAGATACAAGATTATCTAAATCAGGAGAACCTCCAAATCTATCAGCAGCTAAGTGTCCAGCATGATCTCCAGCTTCTTTTCCTGGCGTATTAGATTTATGTTGTAATCTAATTGCTCTTTCTGTTAATTTTAAGTCATCTGCATTAAACTCTTTAAGTCTCCCCATGCTGTCTGTCTCATATAAATACTCATATTCTCCTGCTTGATACTTAACATTTGGTTTTAACGTTCTATCTTTATGCATATGACTTCCGTCCCTAATGATAACATGTGGAACCTGACTGGTTTTATTACCCGTACCCTTAGGAATACTC
>NZ_JBHVQU010000342.1:0-3072 GCF_042886655.1 Peribacillus sp. NPDC058002
GGATATATGTGAACCTAATGCCCTGTCAGATTATGAAAGAAGCATCACTTCTCCAACCATTGATGAATTGGCACTTTTTGCGGTTAAGCTTAAAGTTGACCTGCCGTATTTCTTCACCACCAAAAATGAACCGATTTATAATTACATAGAAACCATTAAACTTTTGATTAACAAATACAAACGCACACGTAATTATGAAGCAATTTATGAAATCGTCCAAAAAGAAATGGCAACTGCACCGGAAAAATCGATATCGTTTTATCAATTCTTGAAATGGCAGGAAGGTATCTCTTTTTTTTATTTGTACAATGACAAACAAAGGGCTATAGAATTATTGAATGAGGCCATTCAGATTACCATGGGGAAACGGGTCATTCTTCATCAACAGGAGATAGAAGTTTTAAATAGTATCGGAATTATCCATTTTAAAACGAAGAATTATGAAGAGGCCATCAACATCTTCAATGAAGCACTGGAGTTTATCGAGAATATTCCCCATGTGAATCAAGAAGGCACTATTATCTTGAAGATCATTCATGGATTGGCACAAACATTGACTGAACTTCATTATTATCAGGAATCATTAAATTATACCCTTAAAGGGATCAACATTTGTAATTCGATAGAATCATTATATTTATATGCGGAACTCCATCTTTTAACTGGTAAGAATCTTGTTCATCTTCAACAACCTGAAAAAGGACTGCACTTTTTAGAACAATCCAAGAATCTTTTCAGTCTTCAAAAAAACGAAGAATTCATACGAATTGCCGAACATGAATTGGAAAGCATATTGCAATTCTTATGAACTTCTATGGATAAAAAAAGATAGAGATTGCTTTGAAAAAAGCAATACTCTATCTTTTTTTTAGCATTGTTTATCCTCACTTACTCTACCAATTTTCAGAATGCTACTTTAAAACAATCATTACACTTTCAATAGCTATCCTAATTCAGCTATAATAAAAGAATGTAACCCAACTGGAGGAAAAAAAATGTCTAATAGATTAGGTTTAGTGCTTGACGTAGAAACAACTGGTTTACGTCCCTCTTCAGATGAAATTATCGAGCTTGCTCTTATACTCTTTACATACAGCAGTGAAACAGGGGAAATTATTAATCTTATTGATCAGGAATCATTTTTAAGGGAGCCCCTCTCCTTTGGAGCAAGAAGGAATTATGATCAAGCGTATAGAGTTCATGGAATTCCATACAGTTCCGTAGAAGGAAAAAGTTTTCATGATGAAAAAGTTAAATCCTTCATTTCGCGTACCGATTCTATTTTCGCACATAATGCTTCTATAGATAGAAGTTTTCTTTACCAAATGTATCCGGAAATCAATGATCAGAAATGGTTCTGTACGATGCGGAATGTACCTTGGAAGCAATACGGATTTGAGAATGGTAAACTCTTAACATTATTGCAGGCACATAATATTACGAATTTCCAAACACACAGGGCTATGGACGATATATCTTACCTAATGGAACTAATGAGAAAACCAGGACCTTCTGGCCATCCTTATTTAAAGGAAGTCATTGCAAAAAATCCAATGAAGAAATATGCACCTGCTTCTCAAAAGACAAGGGTATAGCTGATTGCATAATTACTTCATTGTTTAGGCGCACCAAACAAAATAACGTTTTTATTGCAAATTGCCCTTTCCACGAGAACAGGAATGCATTACTTTACGATGGGTGTTATTTTAGGGGCACTTTTATTTCCCTGCATTTCACTTATTACCTGATATTTATCAAAAAACAGCGACCCGTCATGGGTCGCTGTTTTTTTGATCATTATACAGTTGCTTCTTCCTGTTTTTCATTTAATGCGCCGTTCAATTTCTTATACCGATAAATAAAGTAAAGAAGTGATAATATTAATGCCACAACGAGGAATATTGCTAATATGCCAAGATTATGCCACATGAAGCTATAATCTCCAGTTGAGATGACTGCACGGAAAGCATTAATAGAATATGTCATCGGTAAGAACGGTGTGAATCCTTGCAGGAAGCCAGGAACTAATTCATTCGGGAATGTTCCGCCACTGCTGGTCAGTTGAAGAATCAAAATCAATAATGCTATGAACCGGCCAGGATTGTCAAAGGCCGAACCCAGGAACTGAATGATTGCCATGAATGTACAGCTAGCAAGAATGCTTACTGCAAAAAATAGCGGCAGGCTCGTAACATTGATTCCAAGACCTAAAATTAAAATCGAATCCACCATTATGGCTTGGCAGATTCCTATGAGTGCCATGACGCTGTATTTACTAATAAACCAGCTAAATCCACTCGCGGGTTTTACAGCAGGATCTTTTAACGGGAAAATGATCGTCAGAACGATAGCCCCGATAAATAAACTTAATGAAATTAAATATGGTGCAAAACTAGTGCCATAGTTCGGGACATCATTAATTGGTAATTTATCCACTTTAACTGGGCTTGCAAACATGTCATATACTTCATCATTGGACTTTATCTTGCCTGCTTCGTCTGCCCCATCACTTAATTCGTCATGTAATTCTGCAGATCCATCTGAAAGTTTGGCGATTCCATCTTGTAACTTAATGGCTCCATTCGCCAGTTCTCCCATTCCGCTAGTAAGGCTGGATGAACCCTCCTTCAACTTATCCGTTCCTCTAACCAGACCTTTCGAACCTTCGGAAAGCTGTGAGGTTCCACTTGATAATTGCTTGGAGCCATCTTCAAGCTGATCAAGTCCGCTTACCAAGTTATTGCTGCCTTCGGTTAACTGTCCAAGCCCACTTTGTGCAGAATCTATACTATCACCAAATGTTGTCAAGCCAGATACCAATTGACCTTGACCATTTTTCAGTTCATTCGCTCCATTGGCGAGTTTATCCTGAGCTTGCTTCAATTGAGTGAAACCGCCGCTAATTGCACTTGTGCCTTCACCTAACTGATTAGCTCCAGCACTAAGACTATTTGAGCCCTTAGCAATTTCAGTTGCACTTGCCGATAGTTTACCTACTCCTTCAGATACTCCTTTACTACCTTCACTGATGCGGGTTAGAGAAGTGATCACTTCTTCCAAACGCGCTTTCTC
>NZ_JBHVQU010000343.1:0-3067 GCF_042886655.1 Peribacillus sp. NPDC058002
GCTGTATATCTTCTAGTAGTTGTAACATTTTATTATCCAAAATGGCACTCTCCTTCAAATACACCATTCCGCACTGTGTATTATGTATAACTTTAACCATTATCTCTGTATTTGTAAAATTCATAGAAGGATATAGTCAGTTTTTCCTAATGTCATCTGTTATGATCGGGAATTTTTGAGTCGAATGGAGGCTGCATTTAGTCCACTTGAAAGACAAAGGCAGCCCAATTCAGCGGACTCCGTTCTTCATCCATTTTCCCTTTCGATGGTAACCTTTAAATCACGGGATAATACGGCACATATCGCGGGTTATAATAATAGGGCGGTCTTGGTCCGATAAGCGGCAATTCGAAGGTATTTGGGTTGGAATCATATAACAACTCCACTTTTTCATCCGATTGTTCGACCAATAACAGCTTCACTTCTTCGCTATAATAATAGGGCATATCGAGGCCTCCAAAAACTTTTTTCTACCCTTCAGCATATTCGCGCTGCACGGCAACGAGCCCGTCCCCATACATGTTCTTCATGCACGGCATATACCTGATCATCATAAAGTATCCGGACTAAATTCTTTTTTAGGAGCGCCCCATGGCAGAAGATAAGAAAAAGAAATCATCCGGTGAAAGCTATCCCATGCATCCGAATTATGGAAAGATCACCCGTTATCAATACGTTCCCATCACGGTTCCTGAGCAACGCCAATTCCGCCAGCCAGGTGTAGAAAAATTAATGGTGCCCTGGCCCATCATCGAAAATCCCAATTACAGGGGCAGCGGGAAACTAACCGGAAAGGTCGCATTGATAACTGGCGGAGACAGTGGGATTGGCGCTGTGGCTGCCATCGCTTTTGCTAAAGAAGGGGCAGATGTTTCCATCGCTTATCTGGATGAACATGAGGATGCCAATCGGACTAAAACGAGAATTGAAGAGCTTGGACAACGTTGCTTACTGGTGCCTGGTGACTTAAGGGATAAGCAGCAATGCATCCATATCGTGGAAGACACCATCGAAACATTTGGAAAGCTCGATATTCTCTGTAACCACGTGGGTATTCAATTTCAGCAATTAAGCTTGCTTGATATTACGGATGAGCAATTCGATGATACCTTTAAAGTCAATATCTATTCCCATTTCTACACGACCCGTGCTGCCCTTCCCCATTTAAAAGCTGGGTCCTCCATCATTAATACATCTTCTGTCGTGACGTTTAATGGGAATAAGCAATTAATTGATTACACGGCGACTAAAGGGGCCAATATCGGTTTCACAAGTGCCTTGGCAAACAGTCTTGTCGATCAAGGCATCCGGGTGAACGCCGTTGCGCCCGGAAGGTTTTGGACACCGCTCATCCCGGCAAGTTTCTCGGCAGACGAAGTGACACAAGTCGATAACCCGATGGAACGTCAAGGACAGCCATTTGAACTGGCTCCCACCTTTGTCTATCTCGCTTCTGATGATTCCCGTTTTACAGGACAAACACTTCATGTCAACGGCGGGGAAGTTACATCGTCGTAATTCCCCACATCGAATATACTCCCCCCACACGAAAAAAGACTACCTTGAATTGCCCGCCTTGCAGCAATAGGTAGTCTGATTTGAATGATGGAGTTGCCGGCCGGCCTTTATTTTTTCTTATAGATGATCATCGCACTGAAACAGTAAATCTGTTCCTCTTCCTCCTCACCTGTAGTGGCGACATTATATTTGATATCGACGATTTGATTATCGCGAATGTCTTCAAGGAAAAAGTTCATTTCGTCCTCTAGATCCTTTTCATGCTCATAATCAAATAATTTGACTTGTATCATCGGCTCTCCCGCCCTTTTACTATAATGATAGTTATTGTGCAGGATGCCCATTTTTCATGATGTTTATACTTGATTTGTTTGTAACGCGGATAATACGGCAACAACTTCATCCCCGACTTCTTCTGTAGAAGCTGCCCCGCCCATATCAGGAGTCAGCGCCTTTTTATCGACCATCACCCGTTCGATCACGTCCAAAATTTTCGCACCCCAAATCTCATGCCCAAAGAAATCAAGGATCTGGCTGGCGGACCATATGGCCGCAAGTGGATTCGCGATGCCTTGATGTGCTATATCCGGGGCTGAACCATGAATCGGTTCGAACATCGAGGGATAAATCCGTTCCGGGTTTAAATTGGCACCAGCCGCCAGTCCCATCCCGCCTGCAATGGCAGCACCTAAATCCGTGATGATGTCACCGAATAAATTGGAGGTGACGACGATTTGAAAGCGTTCGGGCTGTTTGACAAAATACATGCTTGCCGCGTCGACCAGATAGGAATTCGTTTCTACTTCCGGATACTCCTGTCCAATTTCTTCAAAAACCTGATCCCAAAAAACCATTGAATAATTCAATGCGTTCGCCTTGCTTATGCTCGTTAGCGTCCTGCCCGTCTTACGCGCCAGTTCATACGCATAACGGATGATCCTCTCCGTTCCTTTTCGGGAAAAGACTCCCGTCTGCAGTACCACTTCTTCCGGCTTGCCTTTAAAAAGCCAATCACCGGCGCCTGAATATTCCCCTTCACTGTTTTCACGGATGACAACCATATCGATTTGGTCACGAGTCACGTCTTTTAATGGACAGGGTGCACCTTGAAGCAATTTAACTGGTCGGACATTCACATATTGGTCAAATCCCTTTCTGATTTTCAGCAGAAGTTCACGTAAGGAAATATGGTCCGGGACACCAGGATAACCTACAGCCCCAAGATACACGGCGTCAAACTTCATCAGTTGATCCAGTCCGTCGTCGGGCAGCATTTTGCCGTGCTCCAGGTAATATTCACAGCCCCATGGAAAATAGGTGAACTCGAAAGAAAAATCCCCGGCAATTTCAGCCACTTCCTTAAGTACCTTTACCCCCTCATTAATTACCTCAGGGCCAATCCCATCACCTGCAATAACCGCTATTTTATGAACATTCATTCTTCCACTCTCCTTTTTCTATATTTTCTGATTTCAGCACCCTAATTTTAACATATCATTTTTGCATTCCCGTCAAGGGGTGTATACAGAAAAAAAGAGTCCTTTCATGA
>NZ_JBHVQU010000344.1:0-3066 GCF_042886655.1 Peribacillus sp. NPDC058002
CCCGCTGCTCCCGCAGGAGTCTCGCACTTGCGCTCCAATCAATCTTAAATCGTTTTGTTTTAAAACAACAATCTTTACGAAAAGAGCCTAAAAAAAGAGAATGACGGATATCCCGTCCCTCTCCTTCATACTTGATTAAAAGTCGAAATTATCAGGATCTGGACCAACACGGTGATTTTGGTTCAATCCATCAATTTGATTCATTTCCTCTTCCGTCAATTCGAAATCGAATATAGATGAGTTTTCTACAATACGATGTTCTTTAGTGGATTTTGGAATCGTTACAATCCCGTTTTGAATGTTCCAGCGCAAAATGACTTGTGCAACTGATTTGCCATGCTTGGTCGCAATTGCTTGTAAAACGTCATTATCCAGAAGTTCACCTTGCATCAATGGTGACCACGCTTCAAGCTGTATCCCTTGTTCCTTACAGAATGCCTGAACTTCTTTTTGAGTTAAACGCGGATGGCATTCCACTTGATTGACCATCGGCTTCACTTCTGCATCCTCCATTAAATCTTTAAGATGGTGAATCTGGAAATTGCTCACACCGATCGCTTTTACTTTTCCTTCTTTATAAAGAGTTTCCAACGCTCTCCAGGCTGCTTTATATTTTCCTTCCACTGGCCAATGGATAAGATATAAATCCAAGTAATCCAAACCAAGTTTCTTTAAGCTTTTTTCGTATGCCGCAATTGCTGATTCATATCCTAAATCGGCATTCCAGACTTTTGAAGTTACGAATAAGTCTTCCCTGGAGATTCCGGCTTCTTTAATGCCCTCACGGATCCCTTGTCCGACTCCTTCTTCATTTTCATAAATGGCAGCCGTATCGATACTGCGATAACCATGTTTAATGGCCACTTTAACTGCATTTACCAGCTCCGGCCCTTCTTCCACCTTAAATACGCCCAATCCGAACCAAGGCATTTTAACGCCATTATGCAACGTTGTTGTATCTTGTAAATTTTTCACCATTATACTCTACCTCCAAATTTTTTCTTCATTGTTTTTTAGGATCGTAATGCGCTTAAGTATCAGTATCATTACATCCCTTCAAGGAACCTTCCATCATTCCCTGAAGGGATGCAATGATACTTGGTTATTGATACTCTAAACGTATAGCATGCTTTTTCTAACATGCATCACTTTTTCAATCCTATGCTATTTTGTCAGTTCCCTTGGAACGATCTTTACTTTCCAGGGCACGGCTCCATGCTGTTAAAATCACTGCTGCAAACACCATGACTCCACCTATCCACGCTGTATGGATCAGTCCGATCGAATCCGTAATCACCCCTCCCAAGTAGGCACCAATGGCGATTCCCGCATTGAAGGCGGCAATATTGATGGCCGATGCCACGTCCACTGCACTCGGTACGAAACGCTCCGCTAACATGACCACATACACTTGAAGCCCCGGAACGTTCATGAATGCAAACAATCCCATTAAAATGATCGTAATTAAACCGGCAATCTTAAACGGTGCCGTGAAAGACAAAGCCACTAGTACAATGGCTTGTATAAGAAACATATAGAATAGGGCATTAATAGGATTGCGATTGGCGAATTTCCCGCCAAGGGTATTTCCTATCGCTATTGCTACTCCATATATTAGCAAAATCAAGGCCACAGTTCCTTCTTTAAACCCTGTCACTTCCTGAAGTAATGGCGACAGGTACGTGAAGACAACGAATGTACCTCCATACCCCAATGCCGTAATGATGAATACTAGCAGCAAGCGGCCATTCGTCACCAACTTGATTTGATCACGGAATGTGGTCCGTGCAGCCTTTCTTAAATTGGATGGAACCAGGATGCCGTTTCCGATGAAAGCAATCAAGCCGATTGCCACAATGATGATGAAAGCGAATCTCCAGCCGAATTGCTGACCGATGAAGGTTCCAAAAGGAACTCCGGTCACCGTTGCCACCGTCAGACCTGTAAACATGATGGCGATGGCACTAGCCCTGCGGTTTTCAGGGACCAAATCAGCCGCAATCGTAGCGCCGATCGACATGAAGATACCATGTGCAAGCGCTGAAATAACACGTGCGATCAATAATACACCGACAGTGGTTGCAGAAGCCGCTAATGCATTTCCGGCAATGAACACGACCATTATCCAAAGCAATAAAGTCTTTCGCGACATATTCGATGTCAGGGATGTCAGGATAGGTGCCCCGAACATGACCCCCAAGGCGTATAAGGATACCGTCAATCCCGCCGTCGTCACTGTAATGTGTAAATCTTTAGAAATGAGCGGCAATAATCCCACGCTGATGAACTCTGTTGTTCCAATTGCAAAGGCACTGATCGCTAAAGCCAGCAATGCCCATGTACTTTTATTTTTATTTGAAATCATATCCTCTTCTCCTTCTTGTCATTTTGTACTATCATTGAAATTGCCTTAGCAACTTTTTTTATAAATGGTACAGTGGAATTCGGCGTGCAAATGTTATTATGAGATATAATGCAAATAAAAAACAGTACGTACTTTAAAGTGATATAGGAACCTTTTAGTACCTATAGAATAAGGAGAGTATGCCAATCATGCAAAAAAAGAAATACAATATATCAGTTGAAGCGACACTGGAAGTAATGGGCGGAAAGTGGAAATGCGTAATCCTCTGCCATCTGACCCACGGAAAAAAGCGGACCAGTGAATTGAAGCGCCTTATGCCGAACATCACCCAAAAAATGTTGACCCAACAATTGAGGGAGTTGGAAAAAGACGAAGTCATCAATCGTATCGTTTACAACCAAGTCCCCCCTAAAGTGGAATATGAACTTAGTGAATATGGGCAAAGCCTGGAAAGTATCCTATCCTCACTATGTACGTGGGGGGAAAATCACATAACCAGAGTGTATGGAGATAAGTTTTCCGTACTCGAGGAAAGTGTATTGAATGATCCATTGAAATAATTCCAAACAAAAAGATTAGCTCGAAGCGGCTAATCTTTTTTTGTATGGCTGTTTTCGCATACTTTGTTGCTATTCACCAAGTAATTCGGTGTGGTTGATTTCCCCTCCAATGCTCGCTTTCCGCGGGGCGGGCGGTGAGCC
>NZ_JBHVQU010000345.1:0-3061 GCF_042886655.1 Peribacillus sp. NPDC058002
TTCCGCAACTGTAACTGTACGTTTAGCTTGATGTTTTACAGCATCTTTAACATCCTCAATCATCTTACCATCTTGTCCGACTGTTACACTTGTTCCATATGGATTTCCGCCTGCACCAAATAGTACCGGATCCGAATAACCAGGAGTAGCAATGATAGCACCCCAGTGCATCATAGAAGTGTATAAGGATAACAATGTAGCTTCTTGACCGCCATGTGGGTTTTGTGCAGAAGTCATCGCACTCACTACTTTATTCACTGTCTTACCGCTTGCCCAAAGCCCACCTTGGATATCGAGGAATTGTTTCATTTGTGATGGCATATTCCCAAAACGTGTTGGGACACTGAAGATAATAGCATCTGCCCATTCAAGGTCAGCTGATGTTGCGACTGGAACGTCTTTTGTTGCTTCGACAGTTGCTTTCCATACTTCATTTCCTTGTATAACAGATTCAGGAGCTAATTCTTGTACTTTTAATACTTTCACTTCAGCACCTGCTTCTTTTGCTCCTTCTTCAGCCCATTTTGCTAATTGATAATTCGTTCCACCCATACTGTAAAATACCACTGCTAATTTAACGTTTGACATATTTTCCATCTCCTTTGATTTACCAAATAATTTATTTAAAAATCCCATAAATTACACCTTCTTTTTAAATGCAGATATCTTCTATAGTATCCCTCAGCATAGGCATAAATATTATTTGCTAGATAAAATCCATTTTGATTAATCCTTTTTTCAAAATGGATTCTTACCTTAAATAGTTTTCCACTTTTCTTCGTAAATATCTGTTTCGGTTAATATTTTCCCTTTTATTCTTTGATGAATTCCTTTGTACTTCTCACTGTTTCAATTGGACGAACTAATTTTTCTATTTCTGTACGTTTAGGCTCTAAGAATGGAGGTAAAGATAATTTTTCACCAAGGGTTTCATAAGGTTCATCTCCCATGAAACCAGGACCATCTGTAGCAAACTCAAATAAAATTTGCGGTGCAACTCTTGCGTATAATGACTCAAAAAAGTGACGGTTTACATAACCGGATGTATGGAACCCAAAACCATTCATCCGTTCAATCCACTCTTCTAATACAGAGCGATCCTCTACACGTAATGCCGCATGGTGAACCGTACCAAAACCTTGCCGGGCTTCAGGAAGAATGGCATTATATTCTACAATGACCGAGGCACCATTCCCGCCTTCCCCCACTTCAAATAAATGAAATGGCCCTTCTTTATCTGTTTCTTTAAATAATAGGACTTTTTCCATCATTTCTATAAAGTAATCAAAGTCCGCAATACGGACAAAAATCGGTCCTAAACCAGTAATTGCATATTCCAGTGGAATTGGACCTTTTTGCCATGGTGTTCCAGATTCCACCCCTTTGTTGAATTCATCTGAAATCAATTGATATTGCTGATCATCAAAATCAATGAAAGAGAGGGTTTTCTTGCCAAATTGCTCTTTGATGCCAGTATGTTTGACTTCTAAACGATCAAAACGTTTTACCCAATAGTTTAATGATTCATCACTCGGTACACGGAAAGATGTTTTTGAAATCTCATTTGTACCATGTATGCCTTTAGGAATGCCGGGGAAATCAAAGAAAGTCATGTCTGTGCCTGCGCTGCCTTTATCATCTGCAAAGAATAAATGATAGGTTTGAATATCATCTTGATTTACCGTTTTTTTAACTAAACGCATACCTAAAACAAAAGTGAAAAATTCATAGTTCTTTTCTGCACTACTTGTAATAGCTGTTACATGGTGTATTCCTTTTAGACCGTTCATTATATATTCCTCCAAGATTTAATTTAAGATTAAAGGTCGCAATTTTTCTTCGATCTCTTTGCGATTTGGCTCCAAAAATGGTGGAAGTGATAGTTTTTCCCCCATTGTTTCCATTGGTTCATCTGTCGCAAATCCTGGTGTATCCGTTGATAATTCAAATAATATACCATTGGGTTCCCTGAAATATAATGCCTTGAAGTAATACCGTTCCACTTTCCCTGAATTCGATAAGCTGTATTCTTTCAAACGCTCTGCCCATTGATCATATTCTTCCTCATTCGGAACGCGGAAGGCAACATGGTGAACACCTCCACGACCTAAGCGGACTCTTGGCAAATCTGGTCTTGTTTCAATATGAACTTCCGTACCGCTGCCGCCTTCACCCGTTGCATAAATCAATATATCTGGATAATCCCCTTCAAGTGAAGGATAAGAACCGGTAAATCGAAATCCCATAACTTCTGTTAAAACACCGATTGTTGGTTCTGCAATTGCGACTGTAAGGGTAACAGGTCCTAAACCAATAATGGCGTGTTCCATTGGAATGTCATCCTTTTTCCAAGGAATACCCGCTCTCACACCTTTTTCATCGTTATCGGCTACCAGTATTAAGCGGGTCCCCTCGAAATCTCTGAAAGCCAATGTTTCACGATTTGCTCTTTTTTGAATATCATCATGTTCAACCCCAAATTGTTTAAAACGTTCTTTCCAAAATAACAATGAATCTGACTTTCTAACCCTTAGTGATACGGTAGAAATATCTGAAGTTCCCCTGTATGTTTGTCCAAGATGAGGAATGTCAAAGAACGTAACTTCAGTTCCTGGGGTTCCTTCCGCGTCAGCATAGAATAGGTGATAGGATTCTGTATTATCTTGGTTAACCGTTTTCTTTACCAATCTCATTCCTAAAATTTTTGTATAAAATTCATAATTTTTTTCCGCTTTTCCTGTTAATATCGATACATGATGTAGTCCTAAGAGTTCCATCTCATTTCACTCCTGTCACAATATTTGTATACCACTCAGCTGCGGTTTCAACCTCTCAATGGACAATTGATGTTCCCTATTTTCCCAATGAATCTAATAAAGATTGCATTTCAACTGATTTCAATGGTGATATTAATGGATCGTTTGTTCCAGTTAACCTAGCTAACTTAATTTGCCCATTTAAAATGGCTAACACATGTCGAATATTTTATTTTAAATTTAAATAATCTTTAATTTGAGGTATTTGTATTTTAGAATAAAAATGAATCTAAAGCATATTGACC
>NZ_JBHVQU010000346.1:0-3042 GCF_042886655.1 Peribacillus sp. NPDC058002
GAGTCACCTATTTTAATATAAAGAGCTTCATCCTCACACGTTTCTCGTTGTTAGTCAGTTCTCCTTTATATTTGAAAATAACTGCTTTATCAATCTACCGCAAATAGAGTATTGAATGATTCACTCATTACCGGATGATTATATATTTGATCTCTTAAATACGTATAAGGGGCATCCAAATCCATTGCTAGTTTGACAAGATTAATCAATTCTGGTGAATCAGGTCCAAACAGGCTGGCACCTAGAATTTTATCCATTTTTTTATCGATGACAACTTTAAATAATCCCCTAAGATCATTAATTACATGTGCTCGCGGATGTGATGCAACAGACAATTTTCCTTCAGCGATTTCATAACCCTTTTCTTCTGCTTCTTTGGCTGTTAGCCCCACCCTGGATAAAGGCGGATCAATAAACATGGAATAGGGAATATTTTTACGACTCTCGAGAGAATATTTTTTCTCACCAAATAAATAGTTCTCAACAATACGGTAGTCATCCAAGGAAATATACGTAAATTGCATACCGCCTTTCACATCACCGAGAGCCCATACATTATTCACCGTTGTTTCAAGATGGTCATTGACCTTAATTGCGCCATTTTCTGTAAGTTCAATTGACGTATTTTCAAGACCGAGATGTTCCACATTCGGTTTTCTACCAGTAGCAAGTAGTACTGCATTTGCACTTACATTTTGACCATTGGATAAAGACAACGATACCTTATCTTCACTTTCCTCTGTAACTTCCTGTGCTTTGGACCCAAATATAAAACGTATTCCTTTTTCTTCCATTACCTTCTGAACTTCTGCAGCGATTTCACGATCTTCACGAGTTAATAGTTCCTCTTCTGGTGTAATCAAGGTGACTTCTGCTCCAAAGGTTTGATACATAGAGGCATATTCCATACCTATATATCCTCCCCCTATAATTGCCAATTGTTGCGGCAGCTGTTTACGATCTATCAGAGACGTACTTGTATGGACCTTATCTGAAGTCAGGTCACCTTTCAACGGTGGAATATTGCTGATTGCACCAGTATTGATAAAAATGTGTTCGGCAGTTAAAACTTCTCCTTTTCCATTTAATTCTATTTCCACTTCTTTATCTGACCGGAATCTTGCTTCTGAATCGTAAATGGTAACTTTGTTATTATCAGCTAAACTTTTGTAATTTTTTTCTCGTAGCTTTTCCACAACCTTATCTTTTCTTTCAATGGCGTCTCTATAGGGGATATTTTTCAATCCATCTTGGACAAGTACCTTTGTAGGGATGCATGCGATGTTAATACAAGTTCCGCCATACATGTTTGGATCTTTTTCAATCATCGCTACGTTCCAATTTTTGTTGGCAAGCCTCCCAGCTAAAGTTTTTCCTGCTTTACCAAATCCAATGATTATTGCGTCATAAGTAAACATATACATTCTCCTATCTATAAAATTAAGTAATCTGTTCAAACAAACAAGAATCCCTAATCAAAATCTTCATTCTTAAATATTTATTATACCCATTCAAATAAATTAAAACTAAATCTGATATACCAACTTCAGTTAGGGGTCATGCCGACAAAACGCGGACATTATAAAATAATACATTTTTTAGAAATAATAAAAACCCTGATTTTTCTACGTTAAGCAGAAAAATCAGGGTTGTTTTCATGTCCTGAGTGGTCGAAGGGTATGAATTGAACCCGAATTACTTGAATTAAAGGAATATCCTCCAAGAAAGTTAATGTGTTCCCACCCCAACGGGGATATATGAGGAAGCAAATCCTCTTTATATTTTCCTTTAGATTTCGAATGTTCAATTGCATGCGATAGATAAACAGTATTCCAAATGCTGATCGCATTAATAATAAGATTTAATGAACTGGCGCGCTGCAATTGATCTTGTAATGCACGTTCTCTAAGTTCTCCTGGTTTTCCGAAGAATATGGCACGTGCTAAAGCGTTCATGGCTTCATCTTTATTTTCTGTTCTCATTTCAGGGCAATTGAACCGGTTCTTCGTCGTTTTGTCGAGCAGTATGGTGATTATTTTAACTTCCATACGGTTATGGGAGGCTTACTGGAAAAATGGCATGACGGACCAATCGATCCTGCAAACGGAATTTATAAACCAGCTGATGTTGCTGGTCACTGAAGAGAAGTTGGAGAATATTCAAGAATGCCAATCGATGGGACTTTATAGTAGGGTATTCATTTTCTCGTTACTCAACATATATCCAAAACCATCAAATTAAGCAATCCTTTAGTCAGAAAGGTTGTCCGTACGATAATGCTTGTATTGAATCCTTTCATGCCCTATTAAAAAAGGAAGAAGTCAACCACGTACAATATCTAGACTATCAAACAGCTAAAGTAGCGATGTTTCAATTTATTGAGGGTTGGTATAAAAGAAAAAGAATTCACAGCAGCTTGGGCTATCAAACGCCACAAGCCATTGAAGATCGAATTAGGAATACAGCTTAAGATTTAACTTTTTAGTGTCCAAAATATTGACTCAAATCCCCCTTTCTAAACTTTTTTCTACCACATCATTAATTTAGTACCATTTTCAATGAGTGAACAGTAAAAAAGGAAGTACGATTCTTGTCATCCTTAACAGCATACGATTAATTAAGGAGCTAAAAACAGAACGGACAAAAGGAAGCCTATACGGCTCCCTTCGTGAAATTTTTGTTTCAGAACTCTGTTGAAAGTGTTTTTTCCATTTCTGCTTTTGAAGGACGGGCAGACATTTTTAATGATAGAATCTCCTGATCATTCAAGCCAGTGATAATTACTATAATTTCATCTTTTAAGTTTTCATCAATAACAGAACCGAAAATCATATTTAACTCGGAGTCTGCCGCAGAAGTAACAAAATTTGCTGCCTCTTGTACTTCATAAAAACTTATATTGGCGTCTGTGAGTTTCATTAGTACACCTTGGGCTCCGTTAATCGAAGTGTTAAGTAACGGACTGGAAATGGCTTTCTTTGCAGCTTCCACAGCGCGATGCTTGCCTGTTGCCCTGCCAATGCCTATTAAGGCAGATCCTTT
>NZ_JBHVQU010000347.1:0-3015 GCF_042886655.1 Peribacillus sp. NPDC058002
CGAATACATAGGCCTGTACAATATCATAACCCATGAAAATTTTCGAAACCAAGGCATTGGTGCCATCCTCATGCGTAATTTATTGCATTGGGGTAAAGAAAATGGAGCAAAAAATGCTTATCTTCAGGTGATAAAAACAAACGCGCCCGCTCTAAGCTTGTACGGAAAGTTAGGGTTTGAAGAAAAATATAAGTATTGGTATAGAATTAAAACTAAGGAGTAGAACCACTCCTTTTTTTGTTCCCCTTTTTAAGTGTTGCATCCAATATTCCCTGTGGTCGGTATAGGACATATTTCTCATCATGGGGTCTTTGTACACTGAAATTCTGCAATTGTAAGAAAATCCCGATTGTATTATAATGAAAAGAGTATTGAGAATATTCAGAAGGAGGGGGCAAATGAGCAATAAGCCATGGCAAGCTATTTATCCGGAACAGATACCCGCTGCTTTGTCTTACGAAGATAAACCTCTTTATTCTTTTTTAAAGGAATCAGCCGAAGAATTCCCCGATAAAGTATCGATTCATTTCCAGGGAAAAGAATTAACTTTCCGGGAAGTGCATGAATCTGCTTTAAAGTTTGCAGCCTATTTAAAAAGTATCGGTCTTCAAAAAGGTGAACGCGTTGCCGTCATGCTTCCTAACTGCCCGCAGGGTGTCATAGGCTTTTTTGGGATATTGATGGCCGGCGGAGTCGTGGTTCAAACGAATCCAACCTATACTGAACGTGAATTAGAATATCAAATGAAAGATTCCGGAGCGAAAATAATTTTGGCGATGGATATTTTATTTCCCCGTGTTGCAGCAGTGGCATCAAGAACGGATATAGAACATATAATTGTAACCGCTATCAAGGAATATTTACCTTTTCCGAAAAATCTCATCTATCCTTTTATTCAAAAAAAGCAATACGGCATTGTCATCAATGTGGAGCATGAAGGGAATCATCATTTATTTTCCGAAATCATGAAACGAAAGATGACCGAAGAAGTCACTGTGCCGATCGATGTGGATAATGACCTTGCCCTTTTGCAATATACTGGTGGGACAACAGGCTTTCCCAAAGGGGTCATGCTTACCCATAAGAATATGCTTGCGAATACGAAAATGTGCAATGCATGGCTTTATAAAAATAAGCGCGGTGAGGAAAGGATCCTTGCGATTCTGCCTTTCTTCCATGTGTACGGTATGACTACAGTCTTGGTTCTTTCCGTCATGGAAGGAAACACCATGATCATCATGCCAAAGTTCGATGTCTTAGCGACGCTTAAAACCATCCAAAAACAGAAACCGACCATGTTTCCAGGAGCGCCCACGATGTATATCGGCCTCTTGAACCATCCGGATATCGCTAAATATGACCTTTCTTCCATCAATGCCTGTATAAGCGGTTCTGCATCATTGCCCATAGAGGTTCAAGAACAGTTTGAGAAAATTACCGGCGGGAAACTTGTTGAAGGCTATGGACTTTCCGAAACCTCACCGGTGACCCATGCTAATTTCATCTGGGATCAGCCGCGTGTAAAAGGAAGCATTGGGCTGCCGTGGCCAGATACTGACTCGGTGATTCTGTCCCTGGAAACCTTTGAAGAGCTTCCCCCGAATGAGATAGGCGAAATTGCCATAAAAGGGCCACAGGTAATGAAAGGATATTGGAACCGTCCGGATGAAACGGAAAACACCTTTAGAAATGGCTGGCTGCTTACAGGAGATCTGGGCTACATGGATGAGCAGGGGTTCTTTTATGTGGTCGAGAGGAAAAAGGATACAATCATTGCAGGCGGTTTCAATATATATCCACGAGAGGTGGAGGAGGTGCTATACGAGCATGAGGCCATACAGGAAGTGGTTGTGGCAGGTATCCCTGACCCCTATCGCGGTGAGACCGTTAAGGCCTATGTCGTACTGAAAAAAAATGCCAATGCCACTGAAGAGGAATTGAATGAATTTGCCAGAAAGAACCTGGCTTCCTATAAGGTGCCGCGCAGCTATGAATTCAGGGATGAACTTCCTAAAACGACGATTGGAAAGATCCTGAGAAGAGTCCTTGTCGAGGAAGAAAAGAAAAAGATATCCGAGGAAAGAAAAGAAGCTTAAACTAGCACCCCTTTTAACGGAGCAGCGGAAGAAAGCTCCGTGTTTTGCAGAACGGCTGGACAACCTATGGACGGGGGCTGTACAATGAACTGAAGTGAATGTCAGGACCCCTAGAAGTTTTTGCTTGACAGTAAAGGGTCGTCATTTTATGATAGAAATATGAATGATGATTCATTCATTTTCTGAAAGGGGACATCCAGTGAAAAGCAACAGACCAAAGTATAATCAAATTATTGAAGCGGCCGTTATCGTCATTGCCCAAAACGGTTACTATCAAGCCCAAGTATCCAAAATCGCCAAGCAGGCAGGCGTAGCGGATGGCACCATATATTTATATTTTAAAAATAAAGAAGATATCCTGATATCATTATTCCATGAAAAGATGGGCTCATTCGTGGAACAGATCGAAGAAGAAATAAAAGGGAAGACCACTGCTTCGGATAAACTGAGTGTGCTCATCCAAAAACATTTTAGAAACCTTTCAGAAGACGTGAATTTAGCAATTGTCACTCAGTTGGAATTGAGACAGTCGAATAAAGAATTGCGCCTTAGAATTAATGATGTGTTAAGAGGGTATTTAAATTTAATCGATCAGATCATTATTGAAGGAAAAGAGAACGGCGAATTCCTGCCTGATTTAAATAATTTACTTGCCAGGCAGATGATTTTTGGAACGATTGACGAAACGGTGACGACTTGGGTCATGAATGAGCAAAAGTACTCTCTTCCTGACCTTGCACCAGACGTTCACCGCCTGCTAATTGGCGGCTGTGGCCTGAAAAGTTAACGATTCTTTCGAGGATGGCTAGCCATCCTCGAAAGAATCGATTAATTCTGCTTCCCCTTTTTCGGGAAGTGGTACATATTGAATTTTCAAAAAAGTTCGACTAGCATGCCTGGAGGGATTGATATGGAACTG
>NZ_JBHVQU010000348.1:0-2974 GCF_042886655.1 Peribacillus sp. NPDC058002
ACTTAAACACTTGTCAGAAGACTTGAGAAAAAACACTCCTCCCAATGTGGGTTTACAGTTAATGAATCATATGTTTCAACGTCCATTGCCCTTGTCTCGGAATGGTTTATCTTAATCATATTTTTAGTGGGACATCATAGTAAATAACCCTATAAATTTTGTGATATGATATGTTTTAATAAAAGGTCTGATTAATACGGGAGGAAGCTATCATGATGAAAATTATTAAGATTCTCATTTCTTCTTTTATATTATTGTTACTTTTCCTAAACCTCTATCCTCCACTTGGAAGACGAACAAACAAAGAAAAAGTGAGAAATTTCACTACAAAAGAGAATTTTGTCAAGGGAAAATTCCAAAATCAGATTCCTGCCAGTCAAGCGATGAGTCTTAAACATACTGGTTCCATTTTACGTGATTTCATTAAACCTAATCCAAAAAGGAGGCCCGACCGTCCGATCGTAATGGAAACAAAACAACCTGCATCTGTAAAGTCCAATAAAATCACCTGGTTTGGGCATTCTGCATTCATGTTGGAGTTAGATGGGAAAACCATTTTAGTGGATCCCATGTTTGGCAAAGCGCCCACTCCCTTTCCTTGGTTTGGGAACAAGCGCTTTAGCGGTGATCTCCCTATCGATTTGGATATGCTGCCTCCTATCGATGCCGTCCTCCTCTCACATGATCACTATGATCACTTGGATTATTACTCAATAAAGAAATTAAAAGATAAGGTCAGTCAGTTCATTGTGCCACTAGGTGTCGGTGGTCATCTTGAAAGATGGGGCGTTAAACAAGAACTGATTCAGGAACTTAATTGGTGGGATGAAATTTCATTCAAGGATTTGCAATTTGTTTGTACGCCTGCAAGGCATTTTTCTGGTAGAAGTTTACGTGATGGCAATACCACACTCTGGAGTTCCTGGATAATTAATGGAAAACAAGAAAAGGTATTTTTCAGCGGAGATAGTGGATATGGTAGCCATTTTAAAGAAATCGGCGAAAAGTACGGACCTTTTGATATAACTTTAATGGAATGCGGACAATATGATGAACGTTGGTCAACCGTCCATATGGTTCCCGAAGAAACCGTTCAAGCACACATCGATGTACAAGGAAAACGGATGATCCCCATTCATTGGGCTGGGTTCACCTTGTCTTTCCATGACTGGACAGATCCGATAGAACGGGTAATAAAAGCAGGCAATGATTATGGTGTCCAGGTTTGCACACCACAAATAGGCGAACCAGTAGTGATTGGTTCAACAGACTTCCCTCAAACAAGTTGGTGGAAATGATAATGGAACATTAGTTTGTTTAGAAAAGAGGGTCGGAAAATGTTTCTTTCATCAAATGTTGTTCCCGAACCAACTGACCCAAAGCAATATCTTCAACTCCTCAGATATCGTTTAAATCTAAATGTTATACCTAAGTTGATCGGAGCGGATGTGCGAGACTCCTGCTTAGAAAAGCGCATGTCTGGAGCGGAAATCAACGACTACATTGTACCCAGCCATAAAAAACTGTAGACAACCCGATTTTCAGTTTGTCTACAGTCTGAATGGTCCATCCCTAATTGGGACGGACCATTTTCATTCACAATTTCCCTTCATTATATTCCAGTTTCACTTTTATTGAATGCTCTTTCTTCACACCAAAATAATTCGTGCCTATTACACCTAAAATGATTAGTATCGACCCCAAAATATCGTAGATGGTAATCTTTTCATTTAGAATGAGAGCTCCTGCCGTTATCGTGACAACTGTGGAAAGGTTAGCAAATACACTCATTTGGGACGCTTTGATTTTTGTTAGAATCGTATTGGATAATAATGAAGTGGCCAATGAAGCCAATATTCCCAAATACAAAATGGAACTGATGAATTCCATGCTCGACCATGGTGTAAAGAATTCCGCCATCGTTCCTTGTTTTAAGTGGGTGAAGAGCGCAGCCACGTTAAATATGACAAAGCCTGTTCCCATCATGAAGAAGGACATTTCACCTGGCGTATAGTCCTTGGCAAGTGAACGGGTCATCGTAGTGTAACAGGCAGTTGCAATACAGGATAGCAAGATCAATAGCATCCCAAGCATGTCGGAAAAATCGATGGTGCTCCCCTTCATCACAAAAATATAAATGACCCCGACTACCGACAAAAGAATCGAAAGCTTTTGAAATAAAGAAGTTTTCTCCTTCAGGAAATATCCAGCTATCATCAATGTTAGAATTGGGGTGACGGCAGACAGAATTCCAGCATCGGTGGATTGCGAATACTTAAGTCCGAAAGTTTGAAAGGCAAAGAAAAGAGTTGGGAACAACAAGGATAGCGGGATCAGATTTTTAACCGACTCCCAGGTATAGTTCACCTTAATGACTTTAACGGCGACCAGGAGTAAAATGATGACGAAAGAAACCGTGAATCGGAACGCCAAAGTATCAAGCGGATTCGATTCTGCAATCGCCATTTTCGTAAATAAGAAAGATAGGCCGACAATACTTGAATGAAATAGCGCTAACATGTATGCAAATGTTCGGGATTTCATGGCTGCAACTCCTCAACTAGATTACTATATTCCTATTTAGGTATAGTACCCTTTGCATCTGTTTTGCAATCCAAGTTAGAGTTAAAAAATCCTGGTCTTTTTAGGGATATTTTACGAATTTGAAATGTAAAAAGACAACAATGTAGTGTTGATATTTTTATTAGCCTTTTTTGTTGTTTTAATTTGTAAGAACACAGATGGATACCCGTTTATCATGAGGAACAATACTCCCATATTTCATATAGCTTGAAATTATATTGAGGATTATAAATGTATAAAAATATAATTATTAATCGACAATGACAGAGTTATTTGGATAAGGTTCTTCTACTTCAATGCTTTTGTAGGCGATCGGTTCTTCAAAAGTGGTCTGAGGTTTCTGTTTTCTTTTCAAATACATACTAATTGAATAAGTAACACACCCTCATAC
>NZ_JBHVQU010000349.1:0-2960 GCF_042886655.1 Peribacillus sp. NPDC058002
AGATAAAGATATTGACATCCTATTAGCTGGTTTAGTTCCATAGGGCATAAAGGAAGACTACAATAAGTGGTCTCTTTTATTTGTTCGAAAATCAACATTTCTCTAGCCAGAACTTATTTGGGGAAGGAAATTTTTTCTGCCTTTCATAAGAACGTTAGTTCGTATATAATGGAAGTAAAGGAGGGATTTTTCTGATGGGGACAATTTGTGATAGAGGCTTGTTAAATGGCAGTCAGCATTGATTATGCCGGAACATAAAGCTTTAAATAAAAAAATAGGTGAGGTTGATTATTTCTTAAATAAAAAACCTATCCTTGATGAATACCAGGTTGAAGAGTTTGAAAACAACATTCATTATGCAATGGAATATCATTTACCGATAAGATTTAGATTACATAACGAGGGAAGTCCACAAGAATTGGATGGTTATTGTGTGTACATTCATCCTGTCACAAAAGAGTTACGCATTCAGAAGAGAGATAGTTCCTTTGAGAAAATTAAATTCGATGAAGTTATTAGTGTGATTGTAGAGGATTAAAAAAAGCCCTTCTCATTAGTGAAGGGCTTGATTTGATATTTGTACCTTGTAAAAGGTAAAGGGAATTGATACTAATATTAATCGTGAAGAGTTTGCTGGAATAGATGGAGTGGAACATAATGCCTTACATGATGCTACGGTAATTAAGGACTATTATGAGGGAATAATTAAATCGGAGCTTAAAAAAAGATGACCCCGGATCACATTGCCGAAGTCATCTTATAGCAGTAGCCTTGAATCTTTAATTTAGCTGTCTACTTTTGATCATATAGTTCACACACAACTTTTTTATATTATTTTAAATTCGACCAACTTTTTTCAAGTTTATTATAATAATAGAACCATGAAGATAATGCCACAGCATTACTAACGACAGCCACTGGTCCTGCAATTTTTGTCAATATTGTTTTCGCTGTTGCCCAAGAAATTATTTTCCCTGCTACTAATGAACCACCACTAAATCCAGAAACTAGCCAACCAACCGTGGTTGAACTCTCAGTACCTCTAAGAGAATCCACATTATTTGCATATGTATTAAAAGGTTTAGAACTTGCTAATTTAGCAGTTTTATTTGGTTCCTTTAGATAACGAGCAGTACCTTTACCAGTAGTGAAATTCTTAGTGTAACTAATGTTCAATATTGTAACCATTGATTTGTTACCACTTGTAGAAGCCATTGGATAAAAACCACTCGCTTCTTCCTGTGTTTTAGGTTCTGGTATTTCTTCGAAAAGAATTACATCTTGATCTACTATTTTATCGTTAGTAAGAGTTGTTGAAAAGTCTTGTATAAGTTCATGGTTGTCTTCATTATAAACTTTTGTGTGTATTATTATTGTGTTTTCATCAATTGTTTCAGTTGTTTCTATATAACGTGTTTGAACACCCAAGATTGTCAATATGTACTCAGATTTTTCTTCAGTATCCGTAATAATCTCCATACCATCTTCAGGTATGATTGTTGAACCTGAAGTTGCTAATGCTGTGCTACTCGGAATAGAGAATGCTAGACTTCCTACAAGTAGGATAAAGCTCATTAAGATTGAAATTTTTTTCATGTTTTTCCAAAACTCCCTTTTTATGTTTTCGGTTAAGCAGCGAGTCTTATACTAACATACTATTAATCTTTTTTAAGGGAAATAAATACAAAACAGTAAAAAAATAGAATTAAAGAAAAAGTGAAAAATGTTAGAATCCCGCTTAAAAAATGAGCGTATAGTGCAAAAATCATTGAAAGATTTGATAGTGCAATGATTAAAAAAATGTTCACCCTATGCTTATTTTTATAAAACAAACTAAAAATAATTGATAAAAAAAACAAGATACTGGCCAAATAAAATACAAAATCCGCCGGGGAACTTTTCTGGTACCGTACAACATACCAATAAAGAAGTACAACAAAAAATATTTTTACAAACTTGAACACAAAATCTCTCCTTCTATGTATTTCGTAAGTATGAATTATTATCTTTTTCGTAAAAATAGTCTTTTGATTTCTTTTAAAAATCACTATTAATTCCATATAACCCATAATTAAGAAATTATATTAATGGTAAATATAACATATATTCCTGATAGAAGGTACTCTATATATCTTTTACATAACAAATGCTGATAGGCTTGACCTTCTTAACTAACTCCGTAATATCATATCATCGTTATAAATCACTTGAACTATACGAGAATCCTTGCTAGCTGCAAATTCTGACTTAATCTTCTGAATCCATTCATATGCGGCAATGGCAGCTGCCCAATCTGGATCCTTCTTATAATCTGAATTAGGAACGGGGAAGCTTCCACTCTGCAAGAAATTAGTTTCTCTTGAATGTAAGTGAACCTTGATATTTATGTTCAACCCTAAATACCTCCTGGAGTTAGTATAGTTTTATGGCCACATGTTAGTTATTTTCTTACTTCTTCATTTGCCTCTTTTCAATATATACCCAACTATAATAGAACAGCCAGAAAACCAAGGGTACTAAAAGTACATAAGCGTTAAATTCCTTTGAATGATGATATTGATATATTATTAAAATTATTCCTATAATTAATGCCGGCAGTAAAAGAATAAAATATTTTTCTTATGCAATTTACCTCTCTCCCATTTTGTCATTCAAAACACTCCTCTCTCTAAAAATGTAATCAATCCATATATTAACATAAATTCGAACTGGTTTTCGTTATAGATGAAAAAGAATGAATGTATCACTATGAAAAAATGACCACATTCTGACCACCAAATAAAAATAAAAAGGTCAAATAACCTAAAAGAAATTTGTATACAGGTTATAGAAAGCGTTGTTAAATAAGCCTTTATGTATCTTTTTGAAAAAAAACGAAAGGCGAAGATATGTTTAGAACACAAGTTCACCCATGGGAACGCGAACAATATATGTCCATGTATTAATCTTTCAAACCCTTG
>NZ_JBHVQU010000350.1:0-2956 GCF_042886655.1 Peribacillus sp. NPDC058002
GTACCATACAAAGCGATCGATAGTCCAAACCGGTTTCATCAATTCAATGACGTAAAATCCATGTGCGATTTTATTGAAAGAATCAGGGAACATACAGGCATTCCGGTCGGCATCAAAATGGTCATCGGCGGCAATGACAGTGTCGAAGAGCTTGCTAGCTATATGAAAGAAACCGGGCAAGGTCCCGACTTCATTACATTGGATGGCGGTGAAGGCGGCACGGGTGCTTCTTATCAGGAATTGATCGATAGCGTAGGGTTGCCGCTAAAATCCGCATTGCCGATTTTAGTATCGACATTGGAAAAATACGGCGTCCGAGATCGGGTTAAAATCATCGCCTCCGGTAAATTGTTCACGCCAGATAGAATCGCCATTGCCCTAGCCATGGGAGCTGACCTTGTTAATATCGCACGAGGTTTCATGATTGCTATAGGATGTATTCAGACGATGAAATGTCAATCCAATGCTTGTCCTGTCGGGGTAGCAACCACTGATCCGGAATTGCAAAAGGCACTTGTCATCGATGAAAAGAAATACCGTGTGGTCAATTTTCTTGTTACCCTTAGAAAAGGATTATATCGAATTTCAGCCGCTGCTGGTTTGGATTCACCTATCCATTTTCAACCTAAGCACATTAGTTATAAGGATGATATAGGAATTGTCACATCCCTTGAAGATATCATGAAAGAAGTAAAGGGACAAATAGGTGCCAGGCAATGAAAAACCACCGCCCAAGTTTGATGGGCGGTGGTTTTCACTTTATCAATAAGTGAAGCCATTTTAGGCTGCTCCAAAATGTATCAGGCATGTATACGAATATCCCCTGTTTGGTCTTTTCCCTTACTTATCAGCTTTCCATAGCGATAATAAACATAAACTGCAGCTATAAAACCAGTAACAGATAGGAATGCATCAAATATGAAGATGATTGATATATTCCCGCTTTTCGACATCCACCCCGTTACAAGCGGCATGACTATAGAAGCCAATCCTGCAGCTGTTGCCACGATCCCGGTCACTGTTCCTTTTTTTCTCCAGAACAATTCCGTCATAATCGTAATGGCTAATTGAAAAATCCCCGCAGTGGAAAGTCCGATGAAAAATGCCGTGATGGAAACGATGATCGGTTCCTTAACCAAAAGGATCGTAAGGATAGAAATAAAAGTTATGATCGGATAAACCATGATAACCGTTATTGGCCGTACAATCTTTTTTAATAATACGGATAAAACCAATACAGAAATAAGCGCCCCTAAACTATAATAACTCAGTAATTTGATGGAACTGGCCATCGTCATGCCCACAGCTTGCTGACCATAAGTTGGCAGCCATATCTGTGAAACGGTAAATAATCCTGTTGATGTGAAACCGATTATCACAAGAGCAAGTCCCTCTTTACGTAATACCGGTTCTGAAGTGAATTTCATTCTCCCGGTTCGAACATCCACTTGTTTTTCCTTATACATATTCGTACTTGGAAAAGAAACGGTGAATAAAAACATCAAATTCAATAGATAAATGGCAGCAGGAATAAAAAAGGCATATCCATAAAACATCTCATGATTCGAGAAAAATAATATCATGAACGGGAGAAGAAATGCTCCAGCAGACATGAATGCTTTCACCAGTACACTGGCAGAACCGGAAGCTCTTGGGAAAAGCTCTGTTAAACCGGGATATGAACCTGCATCCATTGACGAATTAGCGACACCTGCAAGGATGGCAAAAATAAAAGCCAAATGATAATTTGGTGATAATGGAATACCTATCAAGAAGATACCCATTCCCAAAGATGAAGCAATAATTAATGGTTTTCGCCCGATTTTATCTGATATATATCCCGTAAATGCATATGTAAGTAATTTCCCGACCCCTATTGCTGCGATGATATAACTTACCCCGGCACTATCTGTATCCCATTGCTCCGTTAAATACGCCATATTCGATGCGAGCATGATATTGACCATGCCTAACAGAAAATAATTAATATACACTCCTGATGCTGTTTTCATATACGTGTTCTTCATCCCAAAACTCCCAACCTGTCTTCAGTAACGTTCTCCATCGATTCAATATTCATAAGAATCTAAAAATAATCATAACACTTTTTCCTTTTTAGTAAACAAAACCGCTTACTCTTATTCATTAACGTATATTTAAGACAGTGTGACTTGCGTTTTAATGCAAAAAAGCTCATATGACATGAGCTAGAATCAATGTTCAATTTTCAAATGGATTGATAATACCATTTGCCATCACGTATAAACTTTATGCATTGGTCATTCAAAAGAAGGTATTCAAGGTGAGCCAATGTTTCACCAACTGCAAACCTGGTTTCGTGAATGGGCAGATTTCCAAATAAGATATGGCAAGCACTTTTTACAGAAATCGGCTCTTTCATATTTTCATGAATTACATGCAGCCTGTCCTGATGGTGGTCCAACAATTCAACAATTCTTTTATTGGCATTTTGAAACGGTTTCCCATGTGAAGGGATGACATATTCAACGTCCAGTTTTTGTATTTTTTTCAAAGAAGTAAAAAACTCTTCCAATGGGTTGCAAAGACCTTTAAACCAATACGAAATATTTGGAGATACCCTGGGCAATATATGATCTGTCGAGAAAAGGACACTTTTTTCCTTATTATATAATGATATCAGACCATCAGAGTGCCCCGGAGTGAAAATTACTTCATACTCATATTTGCCAAAATGCAGATTCATTCCTTCTTCTAGATGATGATTTACGGTAGGATAGGGTTTTACTTGGGGCATGAATCCACTTTCGTCACTGGATAAGGCGACGGCTATCTCGTCTTCCATTCCACATGCCTTATAATTTTCTTTAAGCAGATTCAGCGAATCCATTTCCCAATATGTAGTTCCCGCATGTTCATCCACTTGTGTCATCCAAACATCCGCACCGGTTAATTGTTGTAATGCCCCTGCATAACC
>NZ_JBHVQU010000351.1:0-2942 GCF_042886655.1 Peribacillus sp. NPDC058002
GGAAAAAGGCTATGCCAATGCACTCACTAGCACAGTTACAGATGTAGTAAAGCTCCCGATGTTTTTAGATACGCAGGAATTAGCTGTTAAAGCTGCTATCAAAACGTGCAATGCCTTCAATTTGAATAAAGTCAGAGTGGTAAGAATAAAAAACACGCTTGAAATCGGTGAAATTTGGATTTCTGAAAGCATGATGGAGGAAGCTTTAAAAAACAAAAATATAGAGCTCCTTTCAGAACCAGAGGAATTGGCACTAGACTAAAAACCTTCGTTAATATTTTTAGAGAATGGAAGAATCCATTTGAAATCAGAAAAGGAGTGCTGAAATGACACACCTATATCCACTAATTGATAACGAAATAAACCCTTACCGCGATAATGTGCAGGGAAAAGCAAATGAACCCATTACGGTTGCGGGTCTGTTGGACCGTTCGAAGCTGACGCTTGGCTCCACATATGAAGGGGGGAAGCCTGATTGGACGCTTGAAGAAATTTATATGCGGCTCGAGAGGAATGCCCCGCGTATCGCAATTATCGGTGGTTCGTCCGATCATCCGGCCCACATAATGGATTACCAAACGTCGGCACGGGCAGCAATCCGCATCTGGCAAAACGGCGGCGTGCCGTTTCATTTCTCGACACCGGTAATGTGTGATGGAACTGCGCAAAACAATCAAGGAATGAGTTACTCTCTCCAGAGCCGAAACGCGGTTGCACAAATGGTTGTAAACCAGCTAGAAGCTCACAGTTATCATGGTGCATTCGTCATTCAAGGGTGTGATAAGCAGCCTCTTGGTGTTGTAAGCGCACTCGCACATGTTGATCGTGTTCGCCGAAACCGTGGTGAAGCCCCCTTTTTCGCAACATTCGCACCTGCTCACGTATTAGAAGGCGGTTCGATTCCAGCTGACGTGATTGAGGAATTGGAAACTCTTGCGAAAAAAGCGGAAAGTAAAGGAGCTACTGATGTAGCGGTTGATTTACGAGATACGATGGCATATATATTGCAATGTTCATCGAATACTGCATTCCAGGGTGTGTTTGAACGGGCGTATGAACGAGGAATATTGACGAGGGAACAGCATAAATATTTTGAAATGAGACTTGCTGTCGCAACATGTGACGGGCAGGGAGGTGTATGTGCTTTCAATGGAACGGGGAATAGTTCACGTCATTTAGTTGCAGGCATGGGTCTTGTTCATCCAGCCGTGGAGCTGTTAACCGATCCACCAACACAACGCCAGATTAACTCGGTGCTTGATAGTTTTGCAGGCATGATAAACGAAGAGCGTTACGGCGTGGCCAACATTGTCGCTGCGAACATAAAAAATGCAATCCGTATTCACAGCGCTTCGGGTGGTTCTACTAACTTAATGATGCATATTGTCGCCGGCATGCTTTATGCAGGATTCAAATTCAGCTTATGGGACCTTGACCGCATTCATCATTCCCATCCAATTCCTGACTTATTTGATTACAGTTTGACAGAGGGAAGAGACATTTATTCACTTGCGATGCAATGTTGCAGTGGGACAAGCAGGGGAATGGAAACACTTTTTTATGAACTTATCGAGAATGGTGTACCAATGGATCAGGATGCGCCGACTGTCGCAGCAAAAACCTGGAAAGAACGTCTTGCGATTACAAGTAGCCTAAAAGCGGTTAATGTAAAGAAAAATCAGGTCATTTTATCCAATCCACGCCGTGGATTCAGCGGTGTTGATGTATTAAAAGGAAACTTCTTTGAAAGCGCGGTTGTAAAAATCAGCGGAATGCCGACACCACAGCTTGACCAATTCGATGATAAGCTGGCATTTGTCCTTTATTACGAAAATGAGGATGATGCAAATAAAAGCCTGCTCGATTCAAATCTGCTTTCAAAAATAAAAGAGCAAAAGCTTTTCGGACATAATTTATTGCTCGAGTCTCTTAAATACAACAATGAGCCGGAATGGTCTCTTCTAAAAAATGCTTCCTATGGGGAGTTATTTGACAGGATGGTTGAAGAAGGCACATTGAAAATTGCGGTCATTATCTCAGGGCAGGGGCCAGTAGCATTCGGAATGCCGGAAATGTTTACACCAATGCAACACATCAATGCAAATCGCGTTATGAAAAAAATCGCTACAATCATTAGCGACGGCCGCTATTCAGGAGTCACATATGGTGCTGCTATAGGACATATGACACCGGAATCATATGAAGGCGGCGGCATTGGTTTACTAAAATCAGGGGATGTAATTCACCTTCAGCTTCGTGATCGACGGATTGATTTTGTGGATGCCACTCAACTTCATTCAGGAAAGGTTGTTCATGATTTTGCGGATCATTTTATAGAAGAAAGACAATCATTGGCAACTGAACGCAAGCAGCGGATGAAAGTTAGACAAAAAATGGTTGCGGCCAGCAACAGGATGTTTGGACATACAGATGCTGCAAATGGTGTTGTTCCAATCGCTGTCATTGAGGATGCGGTCCTTGATTATGAACAGGATGTCTTACTCCAAGGAAAAAAAGTTGAAATAAAGTGAGGAATGCTCGTCATAAATCCGATAAGATAAAGGTAGACAGATTATAAAAGGAGTGAGGAACGATGCCTATCATCCAATCGGTGGAGCGTGCCTTGAAAATATTGGATTTATTTGATGAGCGTGAGCGCGAACTAACTATCACAGAGATAAGCAAGCGAATGAATTTACATAAAAGTACGGTTCATTCACTATTAAAAACCTTACAGGAGCATCACTATATTTCACAAGGCGAAGAAAATGGAAAATACTCGTTAGGATTAAAGCTATTGGAGAGGGGAAGCGTTGTTGTGACCCATCTCGATTTGCGCAACGTAGCAAGAAAACATCTTGAATGGCTTTCAGCAACAACGAATTTAACTCTGCACCTTGTCATATTAGACGGGCAGGAAGGTGTTTATGTCGATAAAGTGG
>NZ_JBHVQU010000352.1:0-2931 GCF_042886655.1 Peribacillus sp. NPDC058002
CTTATATATGGTATATGGAGTATCCATTAACCCAACCCTTTATTTCTCCACTTTTTCCTTATTTCTTAACTTCTCCACTTTTTCGGGAGTGAGGGTGATGTCCCGGACAGGCGAAACTCTTCCCCATTCATCCTTGTGAACGATGTGTTTTCGTTCAAATTTGGTCGGAGTATCTATACCTGCGGCAGCTGCAAGGTTAAACAGCCCCTCGCGGAGTGAAATCACGTAATTGGCGACTCGGTATTGTTTTTCCTCAATAACCAGCCCTTCCTGCAACTTTGAATCAGTCGTGGCTACGCCGGCGGGGCAGTGGTTTGTATGGCAGATTTCAGCCATGATGCAGCCAACGCTTATCATAAAACCACGGGCAATATTGACCAAATCTGCCCCCATCGCTAAAGCGACTGCCACTTTATCTGGAGAAGTCAGCTTGCCGGATGCAATCAGCTTGACCCTGTTACGTACATCATATTTTTTTAACATCTCATCTACAAGTGGCAAAGCTGACATAATTGGAAGTCCGACTGCATCAGCAAGCTCCTGATAGGTTGCCCCAGTTCCACCTTCTCCACCATCCACGGTGATAAAATCCGGCCCTTTACTTGTACCTCTCATGGTTTTCGCCATTTCCTCAAGTGCATCAAGATCCCCCACAACGATTTTGATACCGATTGGCTTTCCGCCTACATCCCTCATTCTTTCCACTAATTCGAACAATTCATTAAAATTCTTGAATTCATAGAACCGGTTAGGGCTGTTGATCGTTCGGCCAGGCTCTACCAGGCGGATTTGGGCAATTTCTTCTGTCACTTTTTGCCCTTCAATATGCCCACCTCTGATTTTGGCACCTTGTGCCAGCTTAATTTCAAATGCCTTTACTTGCTCGATTTCACTTTTCTTCTTGAATTCTTCCCAGGAGAACTCCCCACCTGGTGTCCTTACTCCAAACAGTCCCGGACCGATCTGCATGATGATGTCGGGATTTCCGGAAAGATGGTATTTGGAAAGACCGCCTTCACCGGTATTCATCCATGTTCCTCCTGCAAGGCCCAATCCTCCCGACAGTGCAGTGATGGCATTCTCCCCGAGTGCACCGTAGCTCATTGCAGACTGTCCTATGAGTCCCTTTAATTTAAATGGATTCTGGCATGTATCTCCTCCGATTATGACAGCATCCTCGTCACGTAAATAGTACGGTTCTATTTGTCTATCTTCCCGATTCTCCTTTCGGGTCAATAGTCCTTCTTCCACTACTTCATATACCTTTGTATTGATTTTTTGGCTATTATCTATTCTCAATTCTTCCCGGAGTTTGGGAAACATGCTATTACGAATATAGTATCCAGCTTCATTGAAGTCACGTTCAGATCCAAATCCGATTAGACGCTCCTTATATTTACCTGCTTTTACAACATCCTCGAATTCCTTTCTTGAGAAAGGGGTGCCTTCATTATTATTTTCAAATAAATACTGCCTAAGTTCAGGTCCTATTTGCTCTGTCATGTATCTAATTCTACCGATTAGGGGGAAATTCCTTAGGATTGAGTGTTGTTTTTGTGTATCATCCTTACGGTAAAAGTACGCTGCGGCCACAGCTGTCCCTAAAACGGCAGATCCTTTTAAAACTGTAGGAAGGTATTTTTTCAACTTGGACATTTTATCACCCTTTGTTTCTTATTTTTTGTGCAAATTATTCGAGCTGTCTATAATCTTCGGAGTGCTTCATGAATCAGAATTTCTCCAGAAGTTACATTGATCGTTTTATTAAATACTTCTTTAGTATCCAGCGCTTCGACCAATACGGAAGCAATATCCTCTTTTGGGATCTCGTCTTTGTCATGCTCAATTGATAGTCCAGCTTCTACCTTACCAATTCCCGGCTTGTCCACAGGCATGCTTGTCCGTATAACCGTATATGTAAACTTTTCCTGTCTTAATAGCTCCTCTGAGTTGAAACGGATTGCACTAGCATCTCCCATTTGATTTGCCCGCATGGCGCTCATGAGAACAAAGCGCTTCACCCCATGTTTCTTAGCAGCCTCAACCGAGTCTATTACTGACTGATGGTCAACCAGTATTGGTTTGCCCTCCCCAGTCCGGGGGCTGGCGCTACTCAAGTAGATTACTGCTTCACAGTCCGAAAAAGCACTCGAAAATTCCCTTCTTTCCAATGAGACCACTGCTGATGCTCCAAGCTTAACCATTTCTTCAACTTTATTTTCAGCTCCCACTAGTGCTACCGGGTTATGGTGCCTGTCTGCCAGCTGTTTTACAACGTGCTCTCCCGTCATATCCTCTGTTCCTATTACAAGTACTCTCATTTTAAAACCTCCCTGCTAGCTTCATACTATCTATTTACCACTTTAAAGTTTAGTAAAACACTTAAGCTTCTTCTGCCGTATCGTTTATTTTAACGATACTTTGAAAGTTAATTATTAGGGAAATTCCCGTTTCATCATAATCGGACATCCATTATTACAGAAACTGCACGAACTACATTAGTGATTGGAATGAAACATCTCGCCAAGATTTTATTTCGTAAACCATAGTGAAGAAGCCAGGAAAGCTAAATGACCCTTTAGCTTTCCATATAAGAAAAAGAACCTCTAGTAAAATACTAGAGATTCAGGATAAATTAATATATTGTAACTTTAATTATTTAAATGAAAGTAATTAAGTTAATATATTTCCATTATACGAGATAAACGAATAGAGAAAATCTTTTGATTTTCATCCTTTAAGGAAAGGGTTTGTTCATGAAGGTTAAGTTTATGCAATTGACCCTTACATGTTTTTAATACTCCTTCTTTATAATAAATGATGGTCGTTATGCCCTTTTTTTTCAACGATTTCAAGATCATCTGATTATCTCCTTTCTGTCTATTCAATTATTTAATATTTGTATGATAATTGGTGCAATACTATGAAATC
>NZ_JBHVQU010000353.1:0-2917 GCF_042886655.1 Peribacillus sp. NPDC058002
CAAACTGATACCATCGGCTTTCTGACCCGATTGGCCAAGGAATATGGGGAAGTCGCTAAATTCCGTTTAAGTTTAAGACCATTCCAAAATGTTTATCACATTTTTTAATCCAGATTTAATAAAACAAAAATCCTTCGTCAAATCCAAGGACTTCGAACCTGGAGCATCCAATATTTGAAGCATTAAGAATGATTTCAAATAAAAATAACGTTCATAATGATTCGATTAACTCCTATAACTGGCTGGCCTATTTTTTATAGAAAGGAGGGATG
This sequence comes from Peribacillus sp. NPDC058002, assembly GCF_042886655.1. Lineage (NCBI taxonomy): Bacteria > Bacillati > Bacillota > Bacilli > Caryophanales > Bacillaceae > Peribacillus > Peribacillus sp. NPDC058002. The sequence continues at coordinate 273 of NZ_JBHVQU010000353.1, forward strand.
AAAATATGTATATGTACCATTCACCACAGAAGGGAATCATCCACACTGAATTGCACTATTTAGGAATGGCCTCGCAGGTATATACCGGTTATTTGGAATTTATAAGCGAAATTGAACCGATACAAGAAACAGAAAACCTACCGCCGGCCCCTCTTCTCTTTTTAGATGAGAACGAATAGCCTCGTTAGCTTTTCCTATATTAAAGAAAACCGGCCTTGAAAGTAACCGGTTCTTTTACCTGTCACAAACTATTTAATCTAAAAAATGTAAGTTATGATGTACAACTATTTGCACCGAGTTTTCTTCGGTGATTTTAGTATATTTCAATAAAAAGAGCACAGTTATTTAAACTGTGCCCTTCCTTTTATTTATCTTTATTAACTTATTATACTAAAGCTTTTTATATCAAATCCACGAATGACATCATAAGTTCCTTTTCCCATAACGGCAGTATCAATTCTTTCCAGAAGTGCATTGTAGCCTGAATCTCCTTCTACCTCTGTTGATTCTAACCACTCCAAAGTACCATCATCATTCGCAATATAGCCATCAATTGAAGTACCAATGTAAAAAATAATGTTACGCTGTTTTTTCATCAATCAACTGATCCCCCTCGGAACATAAACTTGATATTCCTTGATAATTCCTCTAGGCAAGATACCATCAAGATTAAATCTCCACTAAATTTAATTCCTCCTTCTTTTACTAATAACCTGTATCGTAAGTTGAAGAAGAAAGAAGTATTCCATTGATAAAATTGAGCTTCTTTTAAAAAAAAAACATTTATAAAATACTCCCAAGAATACACCTTTTCGGCAATTCCTAAACGCTGAGCAGGTATTTCCTTTGTTTCACCTGACTTAAATGGTTTGCAGAAGTTATAATATGTTCTAAGGATTGTAATAGCCATTTTTGATAATTAAACAACTGTGCCATCGTCGTAAAGGTATGGTTAACGTCTGACCCACTTATCAGTTTGCTTTTCGTTTGATTCATTTCATAAAACCCAATATTTTCAGATAATAAAGACTACTCTTCTTACCTGATCGGGAATCTATTCCAATTCCCCTGCCTAAATTGACATTTTTCCGATTCATGTTATATTAACATAGTACTTTAGTACGTAAAAGCGTTCAATAATAGAAGAGATTTTTAGTTTTATTTATAGACTATTTTATTATAATAATGAATGAAAGGCATGAATAAAATGGAGAAGACTCATCAAGATTTAAAAAAGGGCCTATTGCCACGGCATGTCCAGTTCATTGCTTTAGCAGGAATGATAGGAACAGGGATTTTTAAGGGGAGCTCCGATACATTAAATATGGCAGGTCCAAGTGTTGTATTAGCCTATATAATAGGGGGGCTATTGTTATTTATTGTAATGGCCGCATTAGGAGAGATGGCAACCGCTTTTCCTAATTTGAACGTACAACATCTCATTAATAAAGCTTTTGGTTTTCAACTATCCTTCATAGTCGGATGGCTCTATTGGTTTAATTGGATTATCGTAATCATTGTAGAAATAGTCGCTGCCGGCAGTTTTCTACAATATTGGTTTCCTACGGTGCCATTATGGCTGTTAAGCATACTTTGCGCTTCAGTAATTATAGGAATTAATTTATTTCAAGTAAAATACTACGGAGAACTCGAATTTTGGTTCGCAGGAATTAAAATAATAACCTTAATTGCCTTTATTATTTTAGGAGCTTTGATCCTGCTGGGACTGTTTCCTAGTTCGGCTTCATTTTCTAATTACACGGAACATGGTGGTTTTTTCCCAAAAGGAATTGACGGAATGTTAAGTGCACTTTTAGTGGTAATGTTTTCATATGGGGGCGCAGAATTAATTGGTGTAGCCGTCACGGAAACAAAAGATAGTCAGCGGGTCATACCAAAAATAATTAAAGGGACAGTATGGCGGGTGATCCTTTTCTATGTCTTGCCGATACTTATTATTTGTGGGGTAATACCTTGGAACCAAATAAGCACTGAAATAAGTCCTTTCGTTCAGGTTTTCAGCTTATCGGGTCTTCCCGGAGCTGCCGATATTATGAATTTCGTTCTTTTAACTGCTGTGTTATCAGCTGCAAATTCAGGTATATACGCTACTTCAAGGACATTGTTCACTCTTTCCCAGAATGGGGAAGCGCCTAGAGCATTTTTAAAAACAACCAAAAAGGGTATCCCGCTTAATGGTATATTCCTAACTACATTATGTATATTGGCTGGTGTGTTTTTATCCTATTTGACTCCCGACCTGATTTTAAGCTACCTTATGGCCATTCCTGGATTCACAGTTTTATTATTATGGATCAGCATTTGTTCCGCGCAATTGAAGCTGCGTAATCAATACACTGGTAAACTAGGTTTCCGGGTAAAATGGTACCCATATACAACTATATTAGCCATCACTGCTTTAAGCATTATCTTTTTGGCATTTATCTTTAATAAGCAAAACATCATTGGGACCACAGTGTGTCTTGTGACGTTAGCAACATTCATCCTTCTCTCTTTTATTGTCAAACAAAAAAAATAGAACTATTATATAAAAATCCCTGAATTTAAATAGAGGATTTCAGACTGTGGACAAACTTGAACTGCCCCGTAAATGTTAGACACCAACTAACATTTATGGGGTGTTT
>NZ_JBHVQU010000354.1:0-2916 GCF_042886655.1 Peribacillus sp. NPDC058002
GCCTGGGGCATACCTTGCTATATTTTGGTTAATGACTAATTCATGGACAACCTCTATTACTTGAAGGGAATTTGGGCCGCGATCGGTTAAATCGCCTACAAAGCCGAGAATTCTTCCGGAGGGATGTACAGGAAACCCAGTCTTCCATGTATAGCCCATTTTTTCGGTCAGCTGCCTGAATTCAGCGAAACATCCATGAATGTCCCCTATGATATCGATGTTCATTTGACACACCCTTTGTTTGTTTTGTATATGTTTATGGTATTAGTATAGTATTATTTAAAAAAATAAAATATAAACGAGGAAATGAAAAAATATGTTTTAGGAGGTGTATGGTTATGGAGGAGATGAAGGAACGGGAGCGGGAGAATAGTCAAATGAATAACGAGCTTTTGCTTGAAGCGCTTAAAACGGAAAGTCTAGATCAGTTCCGTACGGAGTTCCTTGAAATGCATCCATATGATCAGGCTCAATTTTATACAAGCTTGTCAGATGAATTCAGATCCGTCGTTTACACATATTTGTCACCGGAAGAAATGGCGGACCTTTTTGAAAATATAGAAATTGATGAAGAGGATTACGAAAGCCTGTTGGCTGAAATGAATCCTTCTTATGCAGCCGATATGCTTTCCCATATGTATGCGGATGATGCGGCCGACGTCCTGAATGAAATCAATGATGAGCAGGCCGTCAGCTATTTGACCATCATGGATGATGAAGCGGCAAGTGAAATCCAGGAGCTTCTGAACTATGAGGAATCTACGGCAGGTAGTATCATGACGACAGAATTCATTGCCATTGAAGCAAATGAAACCGCCCGATCAGCCATGCAGATCTTGAAAAGGGAAGCTCCGGAAGCGGAAACGATTTATTATGTGTTCGTTACCGATCAGGATAAGAAGCTGCTTGGTGTTTTATCGCTCAGGACATTGATCATTGCTGATGAAGATACCTTAATCGGTGATTTAATGGATGACAGGGTAGTTTCCGTCCCTGTATCTGAAGACCAGGAAGAGGTGGCACGAAAAATAAGGGACTATAACTTCCTTGCTGTGCCGGTCGTCGATTTCCAAAACCATTTATTAGGGATTATAACCGTTGATGATATCATTGACGTCATGGATGAAGAGGCATCCGATGACTATTCTAAACTGGCAGGTATCTCTGATCTTGATCATGTTGATAAGAGTCCATTTTCCGCTGCAAAAAAACGGCTGCCATGGTTGGTCATCCTTTTGTTTTTAGGCTTGCTGACTGCAAGCTTGATCGGCCGATTCGAAGAGATACTAAGCCAAAAAGCGATTCTTGCTGTATTTATTCCATTGATTGGCGGCATGGCTGGAAATACAGGAACACAAGCCTTGGCAGTAGCGGTGAGAGGAATCGCAACAGGTGAATTAGAACAGGAAAGCAAGTGGAAACTGGTCCTTCGAGAGGCTGGAACTGGCCTTATTATTGGCCTGACATGCGGAATTGCCATCATTTTCATTGTATATTTTTGGCAAGGTGATTTAATGCTGGGGTTATTGGTCGGTATTTCCATTTTCATAACTCTGATCGTTGCCACACTTGCCGGTTCAATCGTCCCGCTTCTCATGCATAAAATGAAAATCGACCCAGCGGTAGCTTCAGGTCCTTTCATTACAACAATCAACGACCTTATCAGTATTCTTATTTATTTCGGATTAGCAACATTATTAATGGGCTATCTACTATAAGTCAAAGTAGGCCCTCTTTGGAGGGCCATTCCCTCAGGACTTTAGAAAACGGTGTTTTTATCAAAGGAATTTTGATATACTATCATTAGTAGCAGGTACTAATAACTTGTATTAAAAATAGGAGGTCACATACAATGACTTTTTCATTAGAAGGAAAAACGTTTGTCATAATGGGTGTTGCGAATAAAAGAAGTATTGCATGGGGAGTTGCCCGTTCCTTACATAAAGCAGGTGCAAAGCTGATCTTCACTTACGGAAAAGACCGTACGGAAAAAAGCGTTAAGGAACTATCTTCTACATTGGAAGGAGAGCCTTCCACCATTTTACAATGTGATGTAACGAAGGATGAAAGCATTGATGAATGTTTTGCGGCGATTAAGGAAGAAACAGGTATCATTCATGGCGTGGTACACAGTGTCGCATTTGCTAACAAGGAAGATCTGGACGGTGAGTTCGTCAACACGAGCCGTGAAGGGTTCTTGCTTGCCCATAATATCAGTTCATTCTCTTTGACGGCTGTAGCTAAAGCGGCGAAGGAAATCATGACTGAAGGCGGCAGCATCGTCACAATGACGTATCTTGGCGGTGAACGGGTCATGCCAAATTATAATGTAATGGGAGTGGCTAAGGCCTCGCTGGAAGCCAATGTCCGTTACCTGTCAAGTGATCTTGGTAAAGATAACATCCGAGTGAATGCAATTTCGGCCGGTCCAATCCGTACCTTATCCGCTAAAGGTGTCCGTGACTTCAATACAATTTTAAAGAAGATTGAGGAAGAAGCACCGCTCCGTCGTACAACGACTCCGGAAGAAGTAGGGGATACGGCAGTATTTTTATTAAGTGACATGTCCCGCGGAATTACCGGGGAAAATATCCATGTGGACTCCGGTTATCATATAATTGGATGATAAAAGGGGACTCTTTAAGGTCCCCTTTTTAATTTTTTGAACTGTTATCATCCTGTCCATCAAAGATTGGTGTTAATGTTTGTTTTCCGGTATCTTGAAGAATTACATCGATTTTAATCGACTTAATCGAATCTTCATCTAAAGGGATCCTTCCTCCTGTTTCGATTTTTCTCCAAGTTTTAATATCCTCTCGATAAAGTGTTTTCGATAACCTAAACAGGTCCAGCCCTCTTTTTTGTGTATATTGATATGTGTAATTTATTTCTTTCTTGATAGAGCGTATTAATTCT
>NZ_JBHVQU010000355.1:0-2899 GCF_042886655.1 Peribacillus sp. NPDC058002
CACGATTTGCAAGGTTATTAATCCAATTACTAAATCCTCCTGCGGAATCAAAAAAAAGTTTGTATCCCATGAGCCCTAAAAGTAAAGCCAATATAAATGCCCAAACATACTTCGCTTTACTTTCATTACCTATCAAGACCGGTATAGGTTTTACTATTATAGATGTAAGTCGTGATTTCAACCCCAAAAGTAACCCTACAACCCCTATTACTAACACAATTGCATATTTAGCAATCGCAAACTCTAGGTCTATTTCTGATATACGCCACCTCACTAATGAATTAAGGATGTTATAGTTACCTGAAACAGACATTAAATAAGGAATATTAGTAATTATTATCAAAAACAGAGAAATCATTACTGGTGAAAATAGGTCTTTCTTTTGCTTTCTAGAATAAATCATAGGAATAGAGAATAAGATTAATAGAATGACTGAAATTATGAATATCTGCATTGTTTCCATCCTTTTTTGGATTTCCTTACAATTTTTATGCTACTTAACATCTATTCGTTCAGTCAACAAAAATTTGAAGTAAGAAGGTAGAAAAAATAAGTAGCACAATTTAAATTCCTCACTTTTCTACTATTGTAATTATACTACCGTCCCCAGTTGCATCCTTTCAAGAATAAGATGAAGCGTAATACCATATAGGGTTTTAAAAGGTTCCAGTCTAATACAATTCTCCATTTACTGCACTTAAGGTTCTATTCGTATAAACCGGATGGTTCTTCCATATTTGTAAACAACCCAACATATGAAAGCAGCCATTCCATATCCCATATACAGAGTTTTTCATCTGTATATTTTGGAATAAGTAAAGGAATAAGCCATCATTATCTATTTTAATATTTTACAGTTCCACATTGGTCATTATTGAGCTGATGTATTAAAGGCAAATCTCTAGAATCATCTCGAAACCACTTACTGCATATTTACCTTCTTTATAATCTTTTTAATACAGCAAACTAAAGCTAAGCACACATTGGTGAGCTACAATTCATATATTACCTGTATTGAGAGATTTGTTAAAAAATTGTGATTTTATATACTTATGTTTACTTTTCATGTTATGTTACCAGCTTAACTTTCCAGGATTGTCGGATTATAGGCACTGAACTCAAAAATCAGACAAAATTGGAATTGCTATAAGCTACACAAGTAAAGCTCCTTCTAAACTATTTATGGTCTCTCTACCAATCGAATCATAGGTCATCTTCGCTTTTTTAGCACTATTTAAATCGTAGCAATTTCTACCATCTATTACAATTGGAGTTTTCATAAGTTTGCTATATTTAGATAGATCAAAGTTTTTGACTTCATCCCATTCAGTAAAGATAAAACATATATCTGCATCTTTAATAGTATCTTCAATGGTATTACAGTAGGTTATTTTATCTGGGTAGATTTCTCTAAAGTTATCAACACCAACAGGATCCCACGCATTTAAATTGCATCCATCTTCTAACATAATGGGGATATTAACCAGAGTAGGTGCTTCCCTTAAGTCATCAGTTCCTGGTTTGAATGTTAATCCCAAAACAGCTACATTAACCCCTCTTAAACTATCAAAGTACTTTCGTGATTTCTTAAGTAACTTTAATTTTTGATTTTCATTCACATCAATAGCTGCCTTAATAGTCTTTAATTCATTATCATGAAAATTCGCTAACCAGTGAAGTGCTTTGGTATCTTTAGGGAAACATGATCCCCCGTAACCTATCCCTGCATTTAAAAATTTATTACCTATACGACTATCATAACCCATTCCAAGTGCAACATCTTCAATGTCAGCTCCAATAATTTCACAAAGATTTGCTATTTCATTTATAAATGATATTTTCAAGGCAAGAAAATCATTGGAAGCATACTTTATCATTTCCGCACTCTTCCTATTCGTAACAACTATAGGAGCATCAAAATCTTTATAAACTCCTCTTAAAATATCACCAGCAATTTCCTCTTCTACTCCAATAACAATCCTAGACGGGTATAAAGTATCCCTTACCGCTGTTCCTTGTGCCAAAAACTCTGGGTTTGAAGCGACATATACATTTACATCTTGAGCTAGGTTGTTTCTAATCATATCTTCTAACTTATCATTTGTACCTATTGGCACTGTAGATTTAACGACCACAACACAATCTTTCACAATACTTTCAGCAATTTGCATAGCAACTGAATAGACATGACTTAAATTAGCAGAACCATCTTTTTTTTCTGGTGTACCAACTCCAATAAAAATAACATCCGCATCCCTATAAGCTTCTTTATAATCTACCGTGAATTTTAATCTATTCATATTTTGTGCCATTAACTGTTCAAGATCTTTTTCATATATAGGAGAAATACCAGCCTCCATTAGGGATATTTTTCTTTCATCTACATCAACACAAGTAACAGAATGCCCTTGTTCGGCAAGACAAACACCAGTTACTAAGCCAACATAACCAGTACCAGCAACAGAAATTTTCATATTGATTCCCCCTTCTTGTAACTTGTTTCATACTTAACAAAAAAAATATATTTCTTCAATGCGTTAATCGAACACTTTACAGATATTTAGCAAAAAAAAGCTAGACATTTTTCTCTACTAAACCTAAATTAAGACTCTACTTTTAGGTTGCCAACAAAAATAATAGAAAGAAAAAATTTCTTGTGATATTCATAGTTTTTTTATACTTAAAATTCCAGGAAAAGTAATTTGAGAGGCGGGGACAACAATAATATTAATATTTGTAAAAGTATTAATATTATTGTTGTGATAAGTATTAAAACATTTTAAAGATATATCAATTTTTTCACATTATTATTTTCTCTAAATCTACTTTAAATTTTTTATTTCATTTGGATTTTGACGCTTGCACAAATATCCAATATTAATAATAATAAGTAAATAGA
>NZ_JBHVQU010000356.1:0-2887 GCF_042886655.1 Peribacillus sp. NPDC058002
CTTATATACCATCCTAATTTAATAACTCCATATACTAATAGGATGAAATTCACCAATAAAATAATTAAAGCAGCGCTATGTCTTTTACTCATCCTAAAATTTTTATCAAGATGTGCATGTTCTTCACGCCTGAATTTCCCATACTCCCCCTGTTCAGGATCTCTTTTAACCTTCATTGCATGGAAATAGATGTACAATACTGTAACGACATAAAACACTGCAAGAAGAGCGATCCGCAATCCCATTCCCGAATACATGGGCAGTTCTGCAATGCTTTGGGCAACCCCTACATTAAAAGGGTTCGTAATGCCCGAGATGAATCCAGTCGCCAATGTTCCAAGGATGACGATCGCAAAGCCTGTAAGGGCATCAAAGCCCAATGCAATCGTCATCGGAACAATGATTGCGATATAAACTAATGAATCTTCAGCAGAGCCGATCAGTGTCCCTAATGATGCGAAGATTAATACCATCAACGGAATAAGCAATCTCTCTTTTTTTCCGAATCGGACAGCCACAAACTTAATGAAAGAATCCAGTGCTCCTGTTGCCTGCATGATTCCCAGTGCTCCGCCAAACAAAAAGACGAACAAGATAATTGACGCTCCTTCAATCATCCCTGCGTGAATGCTGCTGAACATTTCCAATAATCCCACTGGTGTTGATTCAACGAATTCAAAAGAAGTGGGATCAACTACACTTCGGCCATCCTTTTCAATTCTTTCATATTGGCCCGCGGGTAAGATATAGGTTAAAACCGTCACGATTACAATTACGATAAACATTAATACAAAAGGATTAATCCCTTTTTCCGGTAGCTCCGTCAGTTGGTTAAGCGGCTTATTTTTCTGACTAATCGGCTCGGAAGTGATTTGACCATTAGGCAGGTCATTCATTTAAATTCCCCCAGTTAAAGTTATATACTTTTATTCCAGTTCTCCTGACGGACCATCACTTCTCAACCAAACACTTAAACATATTCTTAATTAACTTCTCCAGCATGACGGGCGTATGGACGAAGGCGCTATCGATGTGAAGGCGCTCTGTACGCTGGTGGGCATCCTTGCCGAAAGGACCCACATTAAGTACGGGTGCCTGAAGTTTTTGCATATCCGCGAAAGGAATGCTGTAAGTATCGCCCCAGACTGGTGTATTTTTTTCAAAAGCTGTCCAGCCATCAGACTCATCATTATAATGAACATAGCTTAAATCGCAAAGGCCATTAAAATAATGAATTTGGCTGACTTCCTCACCAAGCATTCTCGCAGTTTCCTTCATTAATTTCACAGATTCCATGATAAGCGGATCATCGGACGTATTGACGGCTGGATAATATGGCGGTGCGAACAGCAATACAATGGCGGGTGAAAGCTCCTGACATTGTATCATCAATTTTTCAACGATCCGCACTGATTTTTCCCGCTCATCCAATTCCATGTTTCCTTTAACATCACTCTTTATTTGCTCAACAAAACTCCCGCCAAATTTGCCCTCGGCATATGAAAGTAACTTTTCGTAACGCAATACTTGTACTTCACCTACACCTTCAATTTGTTCACGAAGGCAAAGCCTTTTATAAGATTCATTGCATTTCATCGCTGCTTCGTTAGCAACCTGTTCGAATAGGTCCATTATTTCTGCAGCTGTCCTTTTCATAATGAACACATTATAAAGCGCGGCTGCCCGATAAGGTGTCTGTGTTGAATATTGTAGTTTTAGATCTTTTTGCTGAAGCGATACCGGTAAAGGTGTTTCCTCACCAAGATCACTTTCTTGAAAAAGAGTGTTCCACTCCATAAGCTGCGTGAGGAAAGAGGCTATATAGTTAGCTGTCATGCCCTTTAATGGCTCACCTACATGAGTTTCTTTCCCATAAAAAAGTGCAGCGGGCATGATTTTCCCCAAAGTTCCTGAATAAATATAATGTCTATTATCGCCCGGTTTCTGTGAAAAAGACGGTTCACTATTAAAAAACATTTTATAGGAAAGGCCATATTTATCACGTAAAGTCACAAGTTCTTTAACTGCAGCCCTCATTCCCGCGGAATTCACTTCTTCATCAGGAACCGTTAACAGCAGGAGATTGATCGGCCATTGTTCGATGCTTGCCTTTTCGATGATAGCCATATGAAGGGCAAGACCCATTTTCATATCCATCGTTCCTCTGCCAAACAAGTACTTTCCTGATTCAAGATCAATGCGCGCTTCTTCCGGCAGTTCACCTTTCCTGTCATGAAGTTTTTTCGTGAGCTCCTCTGGCTGAAATGCAAGAGTCTCAAGATCACCGTATTCTTCAGTATGAACCGTATCAAAATGGCTAATTAATACAACAGTCTCCTTGCTATCAGGATGTTTATAAAAGGCATTGACAAAATTCCTCCCTAAATCAGCCTCGTGAAGCGATAAGTGCGCCGGATTCCTTTTAAAATAATCAAGCTCCCTCAACTTCTCTTGCACTTTATACGGAAACAATTGTTCTCCTTGTGTAAGAGTACGGCTATCCCAGCTAACAAGTTCACATAACAAAGCACGGAGCGTTTCTGGAGTACCCCATAGTAATCGACTCATTCCAATCCCCCTTCATTGATATTTGTACGCACCACCGGGCAGGTTAAACAAGTTGGACCGCCAGTGCCTTTGAAACTGATCTCAGTTCCTTTGTATTCATAAACCGTTGCTCCCGCATCAATAAGCTTTTGTTTTGTGTAAGCGTTACCAGAAGATATCACGCAAACCCGCGGAGCAATGGCAAGAACATTACAGCCCAAGGTCAAGTACTCATCAACTGGCACTTCGATAAGCTGTATGCCTCGTTCAATCAGCATATTTCTGAAAAAGACAGGCATAAGTCGGGAGTGAACAACTGCTAAATCCTGGTCGACCATAC
>NZ_JBHVQU010000357.1:0-2879 GCF_042886655.1 Peribacillus sp. NPDC058002
TATAATTATTGAATGAATAACGGAAACAGATAATCAACAATATTAAACGGTAAATTAATATTATTGATTTTTTTTAGTTAAAACATAAAATTAATTATTTATATTTTTAATTCCTTGTTATATAATCGAATCACACAAAAGAAAGGAATTTCATTATGGCTTATAAAGTAATTACAAATTGTCCTGTTTGCAGTGAAACATTGAAAATTACAAAGTTACAGTGCTCTCATTGTCACACCACGATTGAGAATGAGTTTGAATTATCTAAGCTGGCATCTTTATCAAAGGATCAGCTTCATTTTGTGGAAGTATTTTTGACATGCAGAGGGAATATCAAGGAAGTTGAAAAGGAACTGGGGATTTCATATCCAACGGTTCGAGGTAAGCTAACAGACATCATTTCATCCCTTGGATATGTGCAGAAGAAGAAAAATGAAGTAGACGAGAAAAAAGTTGTCACCATGTTGGAGAATGGAGAAATCACACCAGAAGAAGCTATTAAGCTATTAAAAGAGGAATAAGGAGGCATTTATCATGAAAGATGAAATTACAAGAGTGTTAACAATGGTTCAAGAAGGGAAGATTGATGCGAATAAGGGATCAGAACTGATTCAAGTATTAAAAGAGAAAGAAGAAACAGGTAATAAGCTTTTTGAAAAACCGACTAAATATTTAGATAAAACATTAAAAATTCGTGTTGTATCAGCCGAAAATGATAACGTTACGGTCAATTTGCCTATAAAACTCGTCAAGGTCGTATTAATGGCTGGACACAGCATCGCAGCTAGTATTTCGCAATCGGAAAAATACGTTAAAGATATAAACATAAACCTTATTATTGAAGCAATCGAAAACGAATTAGATGGCCAGATAGTTGATATTAAATCGGCAAACGGGGATACCGTTTCGGTCATCATTGATTAGTGATTTGCTTATGATGCATGTAAAAGTGAAAGCAAAAGACGTTCGGTTTTCCATCCCAATTCCATATGTTTTTTTAAACATTGTTATTTCAATTTTGTCTTCAAAATTTTTTCAGCAAAATGCAAACAAATGGACAAAAGAGCACTTCGAAAGAAAAAAACTGGACTTTACCTTTCCGCTAATAGACAAAAAAACGCTAAAGCCTATCGTCAAGGAACTAAAAAATTATAAAGGGATCGTGCTAGTAGATGTCAAAGCTAAGGACGGTACTGAGGTTAAGGTTAGACTATAATTTAATATTGAATACACCTTGATTAAATTATCCTTCAATTAAAGAGGATTTGTGAATAAATGTACTAAAACAAACGTGTGTTTTAGTGGAAAAAGGACATTTAATCAAACTTATAAAAATCTTATACTTAGGTAAAAAGTGTTACTCCATTTTTGAATCAATCCTTTTTCAAAATGGGGTTTTTGCATTTGCTATTAAATAAGCTTAAGACATATTTTAAATCGACCTTTATATTAAGGCTACAAAATTGCCCTTAATAAATTTACTTATCGTGCAAAATATCATTATTTAGCCATCATGTTGGGGTGTTTTTTCATCTTTATATTTTCACTAATACAACCCATTCTAATCAATACCTGCATGTCCAAATAAAAAAGGCAGCCACAAGGACTGCCTCTGTTGAACAACTTTTATCATTCACTTAATGTTTACGGCGCTTGTCCTTTTTGCATTTGCATTTACATTTACAATGTTTCCCAGGAAACCATACTGTACTGGGATCATTGTCCACAAAACATTTTTCCTCAAAACAACAATTTATCTCCATCCTAACACCCTCCTTACTATTGTATATGCTTGTATTGGTGGAAGGTGTGGACAAGTTGCTTAAAGTTTAGAAATGAATGCAAATTAATTCATTTTCCATGATTCTGCACAATTTTCAATGTATGAGGTGATTTTCGAATCTTATATATAAAATATATATGAAATTCCTCATCGTATTTGGCCATGCTTCCTTGTTTGCTTCATCGTTGATTCCTAAATTCTTTTGTTCCAGCAAGAAAATCATATCACCAAATAATAAATTATACTTTGGCAGCCATGTTGGGTTTCTCCGGGGATGTATGCTTCAATTTTCATATTTCCAACTGTTAACGGTGTTACCATTGAAGGGTCAGGAATAGAATAGTTGAACTCTTTTGCCAATTTTGCACTCCCTTTCTATTTACATAATTATATTATGAGATATTAAAAGAAATGTCATATATATTTGAACTCAAATTTGGAAGTATAACTATAGTACAGAAAGGAATAAATATCTTTCATAACTAAACATTTCGATACAGGCGCTTATACAGGCATTAGTCGCTCAAAAAAATAAAAAACGGTAAGTACTGCTTTCTTCCGAAATATCTTTCATGGATAAATCTGTTGTTTTGAGTAAGGTCGCAGCTCTCTGTATTCTCTCATTTTGAACAAACTCCGAGTAACTTACACCTGATTCCAAGACTAATATTAGAGACAAGTGCCGACCGAACATATTCAAATGACTCGAAGGTTGTGTTGAATTATCCTTGATAAACAATTTCGCTATATTGAAGAAGCCGTTTTAGGAAAGGTATGATGATTATCATCATGTAAATGAGAATCAAAGGTTTGCACTAACGAAAGAATGAGAAAATAAGACAATTTTTTTGCATTTCTTCGGAAAAGGCTTGTTCCGTCTTTGGATAAGCAGGGATTTCCAAATTAGCGTAGCCATCGTATCCTTCTAGTATGCCAATTGAAAATGGTTCTGATCTATCAAAAATCCCTGACCTTACCTTGCCTCTCCTCGTTGGCTACCTTTAGACCAACTACCGGATAGTTTTTTTCCTTCATTAATATATGAGTACCCTATTCCGTGTCATAGCTTTTCTCCAACCAGCCTCAAAAATATTTT
>NZ_JBHVQU010000358.1:0-2876 GCF_042886655.1 Peribacillus sp. NPDC058002
CTTATTTTACTTTTCATTATTCCTTTTTCTTCTTCCACTAACCTGCCCCGTTAGTTGCATAAAGAAAAAGCTGCCTTAAAGACAGCTCTGATCTTCAGCTAACGCACCCGTTAGTTTAAGTACACTATTTCACAATTTCCTTGTTACTCAGTAAACTATCTATCATTGGCTTTTGCGGGAACTAAAAGAAATATACCAAATATTATTTTTATTAAACCATCAATATATCCGAAATAATCAAAGCTTATATTCGAATTAAATATGCCTATAAACACATTTAATATCAATAAAATAGAAAGAATTATTAACTGTTTTCCGTAGACAAATGCAGAAGTTATAAAATGAATTGCCGTTGCTAACAACGCTCCAAACCAAGTCATTCTTAAATCATCCATCATAATATATTTACCAGAAAATAGAAATATAAGTACAAACATCATTAGGATAGATATCGTGTTTATATTTGATTGGAATTTTGAATTTGGTCCATAGGATAGATGTTTTTTAATAAATGTCATACGGAAAATAACTATTTTTCCCACGATAAAACCTAATGTAAATATTATTGGGTTTATCATAAACTTTCCACCGAAAATAGTGCCTATTATAACTATTAGTCCAATCCAAATAATCCATATTCCAAATACACGTTTATTAGGATATTTTATATTTTCCTCCTTCAACATAATCCATTCCCCCCTATACACTAAAATTAATATATTTAATATACTTATTATGAATTCGATTAAGAAATTAATGTTCGTTCTTATTTTCCCACTAGCTATAATACTTACGTTTGTTGTCCGAAATATGTTTCAAAATTTTGGGTGATTCTTCAACAATCCTGCCCCGTTAGTGCCATAAGAAAAGAGCTGTCTTTAAGGCAGCTCCGATCTTCAGCTAACGCACCCATTAGTTTTAGTACAATGATTCACAATCTTCCCCATATTCACCCTAAAGGAAAAGTTAACCATTAAAATACTCTTTTACCTCAGAATCCTTTAATCTTAGTATCCTTTCATAAGTTGAACCGTCATATAAATCCCAAAATTTCTTATCATCATTGCTGGTGTCAGAAACAGCATAAAACTCTTTTCCTTTCGGGAAAGTAATAACGTTTTTGATTACTAAATCTTTTTTCAGATTAATTTTTGTGGGATTGACTTCCTTAACCAATTTCTTATCTTCATTTATCCAATCCCTTACACCTGCTATTTCAATATCAAAATAAACAGGTATTTCATTATTAAAGATAATCGTTTTTATATTAAAATCTTTAAAATTGACTTCATATTTATATCCGATAATATCAGTAACAACACATCTTTCACCTTTTGCTATTTGAACATTATCAATTGTATACGCCGATTTTAAGATAAGAATCGCCATATGACTTGGCCTTGTTAATGAAGGCAGTTTTCGTAAGGATTGTTGCAATAAAAAATAAGGAATAATTTTTTTGTAGTATGATATAGAAAGTTCGTACAAGAAAGAAACAACCGCTTAAATATCTAATATTAATCAAACTTTTATGAGGTGAATGTGTTGGTAGAAAGTATTTGGGAAGCAAGTAATGACGAGTATATGTTACAACCATTAACAGACGAAATCGTAAAAAAAGCAGAAGAATTATTTAATGTTACGTTACCAAACTCGTACATTGCTATTCTTAAGCAACAAAATGGGGGTCAACCCATCTGTAATGCTCATCCGTCTCCTGTTCCTACCGTCTGGGGTGAATCTTTTGTTATAGTGGAACACATTAAAGGGATTGGTGCCGGAAATGGAATACTTGAAAATGATTATTACATAAAAGAGTGGGAACTGCCGGAAGGACTTATTTTATTCAATGGAGATGGTCACACTTGGCTCGCTTTTGATTATCGGAATTCCGCCTCTGAACCCCCCATTGTTTATGTAGACGTTGATTTGGAACAAGTTATACAAATCGCAGATAGCTTTGAAGAATTTCTGAAAAACCTATACCTTGAAAATGAGGAATTTGATTTTGAGGGAATGGAGGTAAAGGTATACAGTAAGCAAGACCTTGAAAAGTTTATACAAGAAGATAATGTAGATGAATTAATACGTGCTATACCGGACCTATCACAAGGCGATGTGGATTTAAAGTGGTTTGGAAATCTACTATTAACTTTAAGTAATTATCACGACAGATATGTGAGATGTTGTGTTGCTAACAGTGTTTGGAATTCTCTTACATATAGATTAGATGATGAAATTCTACATTCATTGATAGAAAATTTTAAGAATGATGTCGATAGTGAAGTTCGAATGTATGCCGAATCTTCTCTCGAACAAATGAACTATTCATATGAACAGCTAAAAGAAGATGTCTATAAGAGAGAAAGGGTCGGTTTTGCTTTTCAAGATATAATTTATCACATCAATGAACATTCCAATCAATGGCATCTATCTGACTACCAATCTGATTTGCAATCGTTTGATTCGATAGAGGAGTTATTAGAACAATCCAGGTTTGACGGGAAGTCATTACAAGAAGTGTGGAGCCATATTAAAAAAGTTTATTAGGCTATTCGTTATCTGTTTGCCTCTATCGGATTAGTCTTTAGTCACTGTGGTATATGTTGATACTTGATAAAACAAAAAGCTGTCCGGTCCGGAGAGCTTTTTCCTATGGTTTAAAATAAGGGAATAAACATTAACAGTCCTAAGAAATTGACCGAAATAAACATTCATTTTTGTAAGTCTTAATGAACTAACGCACCCGTTAGTTCATTAAGCGATAAATATTTATAATAGTCCATATTATAATCAAGCCCCAAATCAATACTATTCTTGGGGGCAGTGTCCAATTCTGCGGGGTGGCGTGTTGGCTGGGGTCCTCGGGGTTGGGG
>NZ_JBHVQU010000359.1:0-2874 GCF_042886655.1 Peribacillus sp. NPDC058002
GTAGATGAGGTGTTTATCGCAGAGAATTTATGCTGATTCGAAATGAAGCAAACCCCTTTTTCAGACAGGGTGCAACATTCAGTTGCATCCTGTTTTTATGTGTGCTCTTTCCTTGTTATCACTAGCGTGAGCATTTTATTTAAATCCTATTTACTTACCGTTACGTTATAAAGTAAAAAAAGAACACAATAAGGAAAAGCATAAAGGTAACAAGATGATAAAAATATAATACACTATTATCGGAGAAGACCTAAATCAAACAAAAAGGATGGGATCCTGATGGTTGATGAAAATAAGCAAAAAAACAAACGGGAACAATGGAAAAAGAAAGTCATGGATAACCTGAAGAGGGAAACGGTCAAAAATATCATAGCAATAACGGGAGACCTAGCAAGATTAGATGCTAAAGTCAATAATACTTACACTGTATACATCAAGGATGGAAGGATGATAAAGCAACCTAAAAATGGGAAGTGTGTTGTCATTAATGGAAAAGTTCAAGATTAAAATTTGTGAAGGAATAGAGAATATATATTATAGAGGCGAAGCTATATAGCGGTCGGATCACAGTAAATGGTGCATGGCCATAACAAAGTTCATAGTGCAAAGGTGCAAGGAAAGCTTACAGGAGCCTTGTATGAGCTCTAATTTGATTAGATTTGGTACATTTGTGATGTACGGCCGAGCAAATCGCACTTGAAACCCACATACAGGGGAAGAAATACAAATTACTGATCCAAAAGTTTACTGCTTCTAAACATCTGATAAGGTAAAGATGCGGTTAAATGAAAAAGTAGTATAGCGTAAAAAAATACTCTGGGATGAGATATACTCCAGAGTATTTTTTTATGTAAAATTTAGGTTATATACTTTCGTACCTGTTTTTACATAGTTTAGTGCTATGGGTAAATGTAAAACACTTATATCAGTAGCCAGGGCAAAACGTACGGGTGCGCGGGACATGATTTCATGAAGAAAACTTTCCGCCCCCTACTTGTAGAAACATGTTGTAGGTTTGTTGAAATTAGATATCGTATAACAAGCGAAGCTATGAAACTACAGGGAGGGACAGGGGTACTGGTTAATAAGCGGAGGAGAAACTTTGGTTTTGACATCCTATAGCTGGTTTATTACTTTAACAGCCTGTTAAAGCCCCCATTTTAATAGGAAATAAAAAAGAATTTTTGCTAAATTAATAAAAATATATTCCGAAAATGACCTCGACAGAATAAATGATAAAACCATATTCAAAGCAGTTAAGTAATAAATAAACAAGATTTAAAATGGAAAAAAATAGATTTTTAAAAGGGAATTCAATACTTTTGTTGAACAAGAATATTGTGGGTCATTTTAACCGTTTGATATTTGCGATTGTAACCGTTTACAACGAGATATATAACTTGATCATGTTAGTGGATTATACGTACAAAATCGTTTGAGAATGGAGGTTAACCCATGGTTAGCACGATGGAGATAAATAAGCATGATTCTCGTTCCTTCCTAACGGAAGAACACTTATTATTTAAACAATCACTTCGTGAATTTCTCGCCAAGGAGGCTGTCCCTTTTTATGATCAATGGGAAAAGGAGGGGGGAATACCTTCCTCATTTTGGAAAAAGTTTGGAGATAATGGATTTTTATGTCCGTGGCTTGATGTGGACTTCGGTGGAATAGGAGCAGATTTTGGATATTCAGTTGTGCTGGCAGAGGAATTGGAAATGGTTGGATCAGCGTTAGGAGGAATTTCCATTCATTCTGATGTTGTAGCCCCTTATATTGCCTCATTCGGAACAATAGATCAGAAACAAAGATATTTACCGAAATTCATTACAGGTGAATTGATTTCAGCTTTTGCATGGCTAGAGCCGGGAATGGGTTCGGAATTAAGTGATATCCAAACAACAGCGATTAGGAAAGATGGGTATTATATTGTCAATGGAGCCAAAGAGTTTGTCACAAATGGCTTTAAGGCCGACTTCATGATTGTGGCATGCAAAACTGATCGTAATGCTGTTCATTCCCAGGGCGGGATCAGCTTGCTGATCATTGATAAAGATACACCAGGTTTTTCACGGGGAAGGAAGCTTGGTAAAACAGGACAGGGATGCTTAGACACAGCCGAACTATTTTTCGATGATGCTTCAGTTCCTGTTGGCAACCTCCTTGGGGAGGAAGGGGAGGGTCTCTCATATATCATGCAAAAACTGCAGCAGGAAAGACTAATGTGTGCGATTGGGTCTTTAATGGCGGCGGAAGAAATGCTTCACTTAACGATGGATTTTATAAGAGGACGAAAAGCATTTGATAAGAAAATAAGTAAATATAAAAATGCACAGTTTACCATTGCTGAAATAGCGACAGATATTCATCTGGGAAGAACATTTGTTGATGGTTTGATCTGTAAACATATGACTGGGGCGAATATCATAGCTGAAGTATCGATGGCTAAATATTGGATAACGGAGATGTCTAAGCGAATATCTGAAAAGTGCATGCAATTACATGATGGCTACGGAAATATAGGAGACGATAAAATTGCCCAGCGTCACCGGGATATTCCTTTGACAACTTTCTTTACAGGGACAGATGAAACCGTAAAAACCCTTATTGCTAAAAATATTGGATTTTAATTCATCTTTAATTTTATATATCTTTTAACTACCTCATTTTAATTGAGGTAGTTTTTTTCATTTATTCAAGATAATTCCAATGAACTAGTTTTTTTAAAATAATAGGTTTAACCAGTTTGCTAAATGGGTAGAAGAGACTGTGCAAATGAAAAATTAATATATTTGTAAAATTTGTAATTGTATGCGACTGATGGAGGTGCTTGTTATGTTAAAAATCGAAAATGTATCGAAAATATATAAGGG
>NZ_JBHVQU010000360.1:0-2873 GCF_042886655.1 Peribacillus sp. NPDC058002
ACAAGTGCTATTCCTTACATCAAGCGGCTAATTTTCTGCATTCTTCTGCACACCTAAAGCATGCTTCAGCACATTTTTGACAATGTTCATGATCGTTTTTTTTACATTCGTTTCCGCAGCTTTCACAAATCTTGGCACAAACTGCAGCCAACTCTGAAATAAACGGTGTACCTCTTCCTATCGCCTGTTCTAAAGAAGAGCAAATATCCGCACATTCCCGATCCAAGCGAATACACTCCACCATCATGTTTACATGTTCTTCTTTTAAGCATGCATCATAACAATGATTACACGCGGTCATACAATCATTTAAAGTTTGGATAACAGATGAATAATTCTCATGTGACAAGAACAAATCTCCTCCTATAATATGGTCTCTCCCTTATTATTATCCTTTAAACTTCCCCTTTAAACTTCTAATAGGATAAGGTGAATGGTTCTTCTATAAAACTGATTGGACAAGCGACGGACTTTAGGGAATTAATGGAAGGGGCAGTGCATAAATTTAAATGAAAGGAGTGGATATATGAAAATGTTCATTAAATTAAGTGTGGCCAGTGTCTCCGGAGCCGTCGTGTATTTGATATATAATGTCAACCAGACGCTGCGTAAAGGAATGGGAACACTCGAAGAAACAAATAAGACACTGGAAGAGGTAAGGAACGCGGTACATGGATTGACGCAAGAGTCCAAACAATTGATCCACTCTGCCAATCAAATTACAGCGGATGTTAAAGGGAAGATGGAAAATGTCGATCCATTGCTGGAATCTGCTCAAGATGTTGGGGAAATGATTCATAATGTAACCAATTCCATGAAAGAAGCGAGTTTGGAAGGCGGACCTAAGGATTTATCCACTCCGACAGTTCCTTCAACTCGAACTGAAACTGAGGGGGTTCAAATAATAATCAAATAGTATCATCATTTATCATTAAAAAAACAGGCACCCCGGGATTCACTAACCTATTTAAAGCAATCGTTTCTACTATTTAATTTAGAGGGGGAGCTTTATCTTGATAATTCAATATAGTGTGGCAGCGATCGCTTTAGCCTTCATTTGGTTGGTGGTATTTTTAATCAGTACTCTTCAAAAGGGAATGGTCACGATAGGAGAAGCCAATCAAACATTGACTGAGGTGAGAAATGCCATCCACGATTTGTCCGGCGAATCGAAACAACTATTGCAAACTGCAAATGAAATCACCGACGATGTAAAAATTAAAATGAAAACGGTTGAACCATTATTGGATTCTGCTCAGGATGTTGGTGAAGCGATACATTCAGTTACAGACTCTGTTAAAAAAGCCACTAACGGTTTCCGTACAGAGTTTACTCCAAAAAAAATCAATGCTATCAAACCCAAACACCAATTCAGATAAAAAGAGTATATTAAAAAATGAAAGACACTGCCGGGATTTGGAGTGTCTTTTTTGATGATATGTATAAGAGCTGTAGTCTTATGCTTTATATGGATATCGTCCTTGGTTTATATCTATAAGACCATTTTCTCTCATACAGATTTCTTTACACTCTGTATGAGAATATGGAACAAACATAAATTCTGTATGGAATATGGGACAAGCAATTATTTTTCTGTCTTGTCACCTGCAGCATGACTGGATGTTTTTGAGTCATTGGAATGTTTGACGCCTTTACTTATATATGGTTTCGCGCTTTTTTTCTTGTTGGCACTTGTTTTCCAACGATTCCAGCCCTTCTTGCCCGTTCCAGTGCCCGTACCTTTACCCGTTCCACTCTTAGCCTTCGCTTTACTCATGAAATCACTCCATTACAATTCTATGGTTAGTTTAAACCATTTTACTTGATTATTACCCAAGTATGTTGAAATATACAGTAACGAAGGTGATATGTACAGGGAAAGGCTCAATATTTTTAATCTTGATCGTAATAAACCAATAACAGCAAGGATTTTTGCCTCACTTTATCGATATGGATCTTGATTTCGTCAGTAAGATGCTTATGCCGATTTTCTTGCAAATGGTCAAGTAGTGCATGAAAGTTAATAATACAGCCCCTGTATTCATTCCTAAAATGATTCCTCCCATATTAAGAGAAGCTTGAGACCCTAGGATATACATCATTAAAAAGGCAACAATATGGGACCATACGGTATGGATGAAAGCATCCTTCACTAAACCCAGGCCGATGAGATAAGCTTGCATGGGAATGACAAAAAAATGAAAAAGGAAATAAGGACATAATAATTTTAAATAGTATGCGGCAGATGTTGAAGAAAAAAAGAGGGAGGTCAAAGGTTCCGCAAAGAGGTAAATGAAAATGACAGCCGGAACTCCATATAATACGGTGAAAGACATCGATTTTTGCAATAAAACCCTCAATTTTTCCTTATCCTGCTTCTTGTATGCATTCGAAACATTCGGAATGAGCATGATCATTAAGGAATGCGCGATAAAGGCCGGAAAGAAGCCAATCGTCATCGCAACCCCAGTCAGCATCCCAAAATGCTCTGTAGCCACTACCGCACCGAATCCTGCCGAGAGAAGGGCAGTATGGATCAAAAAAGGTTGGATGGCATTCGTTATCGCATGAAAGATCCTTAACCCCATGGTGGGCAGCGAAACTTCCAATAACTTTTGTCGTGCATGTTTACCGGTTGTCCGCGAGTTCGTACCGCGCCTCATGATTCGCATTTGAAGAATCAAAAGGTTGATCAAGTATAGAAAAACGAGGAATTCACTGCCAATCAAAACAAAAAAGGCCATTAATAATGACTTTTCCTGGTTAAATTCAAATAAATTAAATATGAGGAAAAGCAAACCGAATTGAATGATATCTTTTAAAAAGTTGGATAAGGCAATCTTCCCCATTTGTTGGACACCCATGAAATAGCC
>NZ_JBHVQU010000361.1:0-2850 GCF_042886655.1 Peribacillus sp. NPDC058002
CGGAGCATAAAATAAAACCTTTCCATCAGGAGAAATCGCCAAACTATCGGAAGCCAATCTAAATGGGGAAGTCGAGCCGTCCGGGTTTCGATTCATCAAAATTTCACCTTCTACTTTCGGCAAAAAATAGGGATCAGGTGAAGTTGATATTGCCCCATTTAACCGTCTAAACGCGTTCCCATTTTCTAAATCTACGACGATAATAGCCCCTGGCCCTCTGGAAGAAGAATCCGTTATATATGCATAGCCTGCTCTTCCAACCCGAAAATCCAAACGGACATCATTCAGATAAGTTGTTGGCAAGACAACATCTTCTGTAAAGGTATATACTCTCCTTATTGTATTCGTGCTTAAATCAACAGCAACTAATTTTGCTCCCCCTTGAATAGGTTCAGAAAAATTTGGTGCCCCTGTATCTAGTACCCAAAGTGTTCCTCTTCCATCAGCAACGATACTTTGGACACTGACGAAAGACATCGTAATATTCCCAGTATTAACTAAATTGGTTTCTAAACTGGGATAAGGCTGCAATTCACCCTCAACAATTTCCGCCACAGTAAATTTAACGTCGTCTCCCCATTTCGGAAAGCATACAAAAATACGACCGGTTTCGGAAACGCTGACACCTGTAGGCATAGCCCCATAAAAAGCATGCACCAGTTCAAACTGCCCAAAATATTTTTCCATAGGTAACATAGGTTTCATGATATCCTCCTTATCAAATCCGAACGGATATCACCTATATATGATGAAAATTTTTTGTAGTGCCTGGTTCTTGATAAATTTTTCTATCGTGATGGATGCTGTGGGTTTATTAGTCCAGGAGAAACATGGGAGTTTCGATAAAGTGATTCAAACTTCCACTGGCTCTTCAAGGACGGGGAATGAGAGCATCTGAATTTACGTTTGCAGTCAATTTTAGAACTAACATAAAAACTATTATGATTTGCTCCCGTCCAGCAGCTCGGTTAGAAAATAAATCTGTCTCCTTTGCAGGGGAGGATTTTTTAGTTTAGTGTAACTTTTTCATCCTTAGCATAAGTAAGAATTTTTAGTAGCCTATAAAGTGGGCGGATATTCATTTAAAGATCTACTTTACCACAGTCAAAACTAATACCTGTTTCATTTTATATGCCATTTTTCAACGTTGAAGTCTTTTACTTTTGAGTAAATAATTTTGGTGTCTAAAAAAGTTTTAAAAATTCTTGGCTTAGGGAAAGTCCAAACGGAGTTTGGAATCGTAGGCCATTATACTGAAGGTAGCTGGCTTTCGCCAGCTACTTACAATGAATAATTTTAAAACTAGAAAAACAGGTAAAAAAAAACGAATCGTTTTTCTTCACCTGTTTTATTTTAGGGACTTATTAGACAGCCCCTTTTAGTATTCTCATTCACTATTCACTATTTCTTAAAGGATTATAAGTATATATACAATCAGAAGTAGAGGATAAACTGTATTATTTCCACTTCAAAGTCACTATGATGCATGGGGCTCTTGATAATAATCATTTTAAAATTAAAGCTTACCCATTTTTTGTATGATATCCAAAATCTATTTGTCAGTTATAGTCTTGATATTTCCCTCGTTTTGTATAGTAGTATGAATGGTAAGCTTCATTTCTAGATTGGGATAATATTTCTTTCGCCAGTCCTTCAATTCCTCATAAGGAATTTTATTTCTATAGTATTGTCCCAAACCGAAGACATCTGATTCTTGCTTTTGAAATCGTTTCAGCATTCCATCGAAACGATTTGCCAATACCTTTTCCAGCTCTTTTTTAATTATTGCATTGGAAACTTTTCCCCTTCTCTCTTGAATAACTACATTTAAACGAATCGTTGAGAACATATATGGAATATGATTTCTTAGTTCACCTTTATGAAAACCTGTATTTCCAACAATCATGATTGTTGCATGTTCCATTACTTCTACCCTTCCCTTCATACTGTTCCCATGAAAGGCATTAAAAAGGAGGGTTTCTTTAGGATCCATTTTAGATACGAGTTTTCCTTTTTTCATCACTGCAGAACCTGTATAAGTAACTGCAGTGTTTTCCCCTGATTTGACCATAGGAATTGCTACATTTTGAGTGTAGGAATTAAGGGCTCGATAAACATGCCATAGACGTGTTAAAGATATTTGTGGGGTCCAACCTGCATATTTCTCAAAAAAGTCATAAATATTTATCCCTTTTTCTATATTCTTTTTGAGTGCTAAGAAAAAAGAATCTATATTATCATCACATATTGCGATTAATGTTTTTGAAGATATTTCACGAATTCTCATAAACGTGTTAATCGGTTCTTCCATCCCTCCTTCTTCTACTAATTTTCGATCAAATATGATTATCCTTATGTGCAATAAGTCTACACTGCTTTCCATATTAGTTCTAATATCCTCTACAGCTTTTAAAATGGTTAACCCTGTTCCTTTGACAATTGCCTGTTTTTGAACACCCTCTGAAGAAATAGGAATTTGAAGTAAGACTTTGAATTTTTCTCCCTCTTTAGTAATTCCCATTGCAACCGGAAACGCTCTATGGTTAATGTCTTTAATATCCCAGCAACCACTTAATGGCATCAATATACATAGGCTAAGTACTAGTTTAAAACAAATCATAATACTTCTCATGATAGTCTTTTTCTCCTTACACCGATTAGGAATATTATTAAAGGGAGTACGATTAAAATATAAAATCGGAAAGCAGTATTCCACCATAGCAACTTCTCAGTCTCTTGCCAACTAGGAATACATAAGCAAATGATAAAAATGCTAACAGATAGGACTACAATATGATATTTTTGCTTTAATCCCGGGATATATTGACTCATTATTATAGAGGTCTGCCT
>NZ_JBHVQU010000362.1:0-2846 GCF_042886655.1 Peribacillus sp. NPDC058002
AAGTCTTAGAAGCTGCTTAAACTATATGTCTAACTTTATTGGGTCAGATCAACTCAATGAAAATCGAGTTTGGCTACAGTTTTTTTATTAAAAATCGTTCCAGTTGATTTCAGAAATCCGTTCCCTTTCCGCCGACTGTCTGCCAAGCCTCCTGGCCGCAAGCGGCTGCGGTGTCTCGGCTAGCCAGTAATTCGGCAGGAGTGTCGCAAATTTCTTCAATCCAATAAGGCTTACAGTAAAAAAACATGAAGGATAATGCAGGTATAACCCAATTTTTAGGGTTTACAATTTGAGCATTGCCTCCAGGCACTCACTTTCCACATGAGGTTCGCCCTCGGCGCGTTTGTGCCTGTGCAGTCTCCCCCTGGACACTCTTTTCCCGCTGGAGTCTCGCACACCCTCTCCAATCAACTTTGTATTACTTTTTTCTAGAACTTTGTGGATAAACATTTTTCTACCCTGATCCATCTATAAAGATTTCCAATCCAATCTCATATTTAATAAAATTTCGTCAGCGATGATTACATCTCAGAATGTACTCTGATTCGTTATTTTTACTGTTTCACTTCACAGCGAGATAGAAATTATATTGAAGTTCTCACATATCCATGATACCTTCAGTTTATAGTGAATGGTTGGGAGGAATAGGTTTTGAACACTAAGGCGTTTTTATTGGCATCAATTTCAGTTATTATTTGGGGATCTACTTTCGCTGCTATTCGCGCAAGCTTGCATGGCGGGTATTCAGCCGGCCATTTGGTACTTGTGCGTTATCTTATAGCTTCAGGGATTTTTGCCCTTTATGCTCTATGGCCTGGGGTGAAATTTCGATTCCCGAAAAAAGAGGATTTGCTGAGGATATCGATCCTTGCATTTATTGGTATTAGTATTTATCATATCGGGGTGACATTCGGGGAACAAACCGTTTCGGCGGGAACGGCTGGAATGCTGATTGGTTCAGCACCTGTTTTCATCGCGATCATTGCTTCGTTCGTATTAAAAGAACGCCTCGGCCTATTCGGATGGATTGGTTTAGGTATAGGATTCGCAGGGATCACTTTAATAACATTAGGTACTGCAGGCCCTTCCTTGAATATTTCTGAAGGTGCATTTTTAGTGCTGATGTCTGCTATTGCTTCTGCGGTGTTTTTTGTTTTCCAAAAGCCGCTGTTAAGCCGCTATAATCCGATTGAATTGACAGCTTATTTCACATGGATCGGAACAATACCCTTTTTCATATTTTTTCCTGGGCTATTTCAAGAAATTCAACATGCTACAATGGAAGGTCATTTATCAGCGGTTTTTGTTGGTATTTTTCCTGCGGCCATCGGTTATGTAACTTGGGCAGTCGCACTTTCATTAGGAAAAGCCAGTTCCGTTTCCAGCTTGTTATACCTTGAACCTGTGATTGCCATTTTCGTCGCTTGGGTTTGGCTGCGGGAAGTGCCTAGTACTCTTTCAGTCATTGGCGGCGGGATTGCGATATTAGGGGTTCTCGTCGTTAATGGGTTCGGAAAGTATAAATCGGTAATGAAAAAAGCAGCATGATAGTTATTTAAACCAACTGGAAAAATCGCATCATTATAAATCCATCATGAAGAATGAACGTATATCCTTCTTGAAAGACTAAACACATAGGAGGGCACCCAATAAAGGAATTCACCCAGGTTGCTGAGATCCGATCAGTTACACCTTGCACCTGGGGAATTGGATTTTCTCCTCCTCTTTTAATTACTTAAAATTAAATCTATTCTTAAAGTCCCAATCCAATTTAAATGAATTATATTCACCTGTTAAAAATTTATAATCGATATAGGATTTTTCTTTTTTAGACATTTCGTCGACAAATGGCGAATAGGTCCGGAATACCAATACATTTTTCTTTTCATCAAACTCTACAAGTCTTAGCCAGCCATTCCCCCCTCGATAATTCGTTTGGTAATTGACCAACATTTGAATGACATCATTTCCTGCTGCATTTTGTTTTACCCGATGTGCTATCCCAAAATAATGCCCATTAACCGTCATGAACACTTGATTATGGTACTTTACAAGTTCATTCCAAATCAGCCGGCCATTAGACGACTCGACGGCGAGAGTTTTATCATCCTTAAGCTTTGGAAAGATAATATCATGGGAGACGAGGATTGTCGGTTTATCTTTATGCAGATCTAGAACCTTTTTTGACCATTCCAGGTCCTTATGCAGATTTTTCATATCGACTATCAAGACTAAGTATTCATAACTCCCTGCCTTAGCGATTGCATATGAGCTATACCCAGAGGGAGACGACCCCTTATAGTATGTTTTATTCAAAAAACGCTGCGGCCCATAATGTGTTAAGAAAGGGTCTCCGTCCGCATAGTCATGATTCCCGGCCGCCATCATATATGGAACATCCTTTTTATCCAAAAGGGAAATGGCACCGAGGGAATTCTGCCATTGTTTTTCTAAATCACTATCGATTATGTCCCCAACAAATGTATTCATGATAATATTGTTCTTCTTAGTGTTATTGGAAATCCAGTTCATTTGGCTATTGAATATCTCTGGATTTTGACTTGAATATTTCTGGGTATCTGGAACAAAAAGAAAATTATAATTCTTCTTATTCATTAGAAAGGGTAAAGCTTTGTTTGATCCTTCGAATGGTTCATCGTCACGGGCATCTTGCACAAGCCATTCTTTCTCGGTTAAAGCCTTTCTAGCAACTCGGATTTCCTGGATATTCCCTTTGAATAGTGCATTAAACTTATTTCCCCACTCAGATGCCCCGATGTTCCAGCCTTTACCTTTAACTGCTGCAATACCTATTACTTTTTCTGATTTTCCGTAATCACTTATGC
>NZ_JBHVQU010000363.1:0-2840 GCF_042886655.1 Peribacillus sp. NPDC058002
CTGGAGGGGAAATCAACCACACCTCACTACTTGGTAAATAGCAACAAAGTATGCGGAAACAGGGCAATTCAAAAAGCCATAAAAAAACACCTGCCGTTTTCGGCAGGTGCGTGTATCTCCAATCTTCATAGGCTCAAGCAAGAATTGATGCTTTCTTCAAAAGTCTCAATGTTTGCTTGGACCTTTGATGCATATCCAGTTTTCAAAGTGAGCAGCAAACTTTCTATCAAGAATTTTCGCGGCTTGTCGGACTGCATCAGCTCATCTTGGATAAAGTCGATCAATTCAATGGCTCTTGTTCGATCTTCATCGCATGGCAAAGCTTTGTTTATCGCTTTTTTCAATTCCGTGGTGGATTGAAGCAAATCATTATGGCAAGGATCAAGGTTGTTTGTAAACTTTGGAAACCACTTATCCATTAGTTCCGGATCGATGATCTGTTCTCCGCTTTCAGCCACTTCATTGACTAAGCGGACAATGCGGTTCATGCAATAGCGGATAATTTGTATGTCCGGTGTACCGGCCAGGTTGGCCCGATAGCTAAAATGATTCATGTGGGTCATCATCGAATGAAAGATGATGACGCTATCTAAAAGATAGGGTTTTTTGCTTTCCCCGAATATATCGATAAAACGATTATATATCCAGCGTAAGTTAAACAATACCGTATTATTGATGAATTGTTTTAATTCTTCATCGTTGGAAACACGGACTTCTTCGATTAGGATAAGCAATTTGCTCTGCTTGTTCACCATCATCTGCATATCAAGCTGCCGGATGAAAATTTCAATATCGGCTGAATCTTGACCAATCAACAGTTTTTCCCTGTCATGGCGAATCTTTGTATAGAAGGAACGGAAAATGGCTATAAATAATTCACCCTTCGAAGGGAAATAATTATAGAATGTACCTTTTGATATACCGCTGCCATCTAAAATGTCCTGGATGGATGTGGCTTGGTAGCCTTTGTCAATAAACAGCTTATGAGCCGTATCGATGACATTCTGCCTTCGGTTATTCATCATATCACCTAATTTTCATTATACTGCTTGTATAAAAATAATCGTACTCTATTTTTCATCACAGCACAAACCCTTATTTAAACCAGTAAATTTTTATTGCAAAAAATGAACTAGGGGTATATTATTGATTTTGTGAGATTGGAATATACCGCATGTCTAATAAAATGAACCAATAGTTTGAATGGAGGAATAGATAAAAAGTGAGTACTGCACAAATAAATGAGAAAAAGGGTTCGTATGGCATTTTAGCCATACTGATGGTCGGGGCGTTTATATCGATACTGAATTCAACCCTTTTAAATATTGCACTGCCATCAATCCAAATAGACCTGGGAATCGAGACTTCCACAGTCCAATGGCTGACAACGGGCTACATGCTCGTGAACGGAATCATGATTCCGACAACTGCATTCTTAATAAGAAAATATTCGGTGCGCAATCTGTTCCTGACAGCCATGCTCCTATTCTCAATCGGGACGATCGTTGCAGGTGTAGCGCATGTATTCCCGCTATTATTGAGCGCACGTATGGTTCAGGCTGCCGGTTCGGCAATCATGATGCCGTTATTGATGAACGTACTTTTAACTTCTTTCCCTGTTGAAAAACGGGGCTCGGCAATGGGATTATTCGGTTTGGTCATGATGTTTGCCCCGGCAATCGGGCCGACGCTTTCAGGCTGGATCATCGAACATTATGATTGGAGAATGCTATTCCATTTCATTACTCCGCTAGCTTTATTAGTGCTTATTTTCGGCTTCTTTAAACTTAAAGACCACAAGGAAAAAGTCGATATCTCAATTGATAAAATATCGGTCATCCTTTCAAGCTTAGGCTTCGGCGGTTTGCTTTACGGATTCAGTTCGGCAGGCAGCAAAGGCTGGAACAGCCCTTGGGTATATGGAACATTGATTGTCGGTGCCATCTCCCTGATCCTTTTCATAACACGCCAGCTTAAAATGGAAACACCAATGCTTGAGTTCAAGATCTTCAAGCACCCGATGTTCGCTTTATCCGCAACGATCTCAATCGTACTGAACATGGCGATGTTCTCGGGGATGATCTTAATTCCGATGTACACACAAACAGTACGTGGCATTTCACCATTCGATTCTGGATTACTGATGCTTCCAGGTGCGTTATTAATGGCCCTCATGTCACCGGTTACCGGTAAGCTTTTCGATAAATTCGGTGCCCGCATCCTTGCTTCAATCGGTTTGCTCATCACCGTGGTAACTACGTATTTGCTAAGTAAATTATCAATGGAAACTACGTATACAGAAATTGTAATCCTGTTTTCCGTTCGTTCCTTCGGGATGTCAATGTCCATGATGCCGATCATGACAAATGGTTTGAACTCGCTGCCAGCCCGCATGAACCCGCACGGTACAGCCATGAATAACACACTGAACCAAATTTCCGGTGCGGTCGGTACGGCATTGCTCGTTACGGTCATGTCTAACCGTGCAGCTTCTACTGCCGAAGATTTAATGACGAAAGCGATGAGCAAATTAACAAGCCAGCCCACCGCTGAGATGATGGGCCAAATGAAAGCCCAAATCGGGATGCAGGCAATGCTGGATGGAATTAACTTCTCCTTCTTTGTATCTACCTTCATTGCCGGTGTGGCACTGATTCTGGCATTATTCATTAAGCGTGCTTGGCCGGCTGAAGAAAAACCAGCTGTGAAAAAAGATCAAACCGCTTAAAGGAAACAATAAAGCCCTATGCAACCTGAATCGTTCAGGCAGCATAGGGCTTTTTCTTTTAGGCTCTTTTCGTAAAGATTGTTGTTTTTAAAAACTAAACGATTTAAGGTTG
>NZ_JBHVQU010000364.1:0-2820 GCF_042886655.1 Peribacillus sp. NPDC058002
TGATTAAACTGTCAACTTAAGGGAGGGAATGAGTATAAAATGAAAAAAATAAAAATTATATATTGGATTTTCACAGGACTTTTAGTGGCACTAATGGTTTTGGGTTCTATTCCGGATATAATGTCTGTTCCCGATGCAGTCGCTTTATTTAATCATTTAGGTTATCCTACCTACCTCCTGCCCTTTATTGGTATAGCCAAATTATTAGGTGTCGTGGCAATACTCATTCCAGGTTTTCCGAGAATTAAGGAATGGGCTTATGCCGGTTTTGTATTTGATTTGACGGGTGCTATGTATTCAAGCATATCAGTGGGCGATCCTGCCAGTGGATGGCTGCTTTTCATTATCGGATATATATTGATAGCCGGCTCTTATATTTGCCATCATAAAATATTAAATTCCGCTACATCGAGCACTTTGAGCAATAAGGATAGCTTAACAATATAATAAATTGGCAACAAACTCGTCACATATAAAAGAAATTGGAAATTGAAAGAGTCCCGATAAGTTTTACCTTATCGGGACTCTTTTTTTGAACATGTAATAAAAAGTTGCCTATAATTTACTTACTTTTTTTGAAGACAAATAAGCGACAAGTATATAGCGTTCAGGTGCCGCCCCAATATAATCAAAGGGATAGCAGGTACTGACGGTTAGCGTTGCCCGTGGCTTTGGTACGATTACGGTTCGATCATCCTCATCCACAATTCGAACTTTGTTGACTTTGTATGTGAACTCGCCTGCCGATGTTCTTACAATCAACAAATCTCCTTCGCCAACTTGCCCGAGTTTACGGAATACCGTATCTCTATGACCGGAAAGAACGGAATTGTCATTTTCACCTGGTAGTACACTTCCTGCAAAGTGACCAACGCCTTTTTCCAATTCGTCCTCGTTTGTGCCATGGAAAATAGGGAGCTTGGCTTTTAGTTTGGGTATATACAGTTCCCCGATTTCTTCACCCGTTTCGGGGCGGACAGGATATAGCTCTTTCTTTGTTATTTTTTTACTTATTGGCTCACTACTGGGTGGTTTCTGTACAGGTTCATTCACTTGGCTAGTTGGAGTATGAGTCTTATAAAGAAAGTAGCCTTTTGCAAACTTATACATATTGGATGTGGAAAACCAAACCCCAAATAAAATGATGGCAATTGCACAAGAAAGCAGAAGAAACCGCCTTTTCTTTAATTGTTTCATATTAAGCTTTCCTAATTCTTCGATACATCAAGCTTCCGAACAATACAATGCAAAGCCCTAAAAGAGCATTAGGGATATAATCGGAAGCGGTATTTGGCAGTTTAGCCCCTTTTACAGTTTGATGTTCCGAATTAGTATGAGTACTGATCTTTTGTTTTACTGGTTTAGCAACCGGTGCCTTTTCAATAGTCTTTTGCACCTCTTTAGCAGATTCCTTTATTTGCCCGCCTGCATTGGTAAGAGTATCAGAATCGACCATTTCACCCGTTATTAAAAGATCAGCCAAGAACTTCCCATCAATAGAGTAAATTGATATTTTCAGGTTAGCACCTTTTAGCTCTTCCAATTTCATTAAATCCAAAAGGGATACAGGTGATTCCGATCCGCTTTTCACAAGGGAATAGGATACCTTAAGCTTAAAGATGGAAAGTAATTCTTCATAGATTGATGCCATTTCAGCTATCTGTTCAGCTGTAAGCTCGGTTGCTACATCAAATTCCTCGAAAGCCATCATGCGGTTGCCCAATTCTTCAAGTCGCTTGATTGTTTCCGGATTGGAAAGATGCTCTTCCAAAGACATTAAGTGGTCTTCAAGCCTCTGTAATTCTTCTTCCGTTAGTCCGAGTTCTTCGAAAATAGGAAGGAGACCTTCGGCAACTTCACCATCCATCCCCCCACCAGTAAGGTTCCAAACAGTTTCTTCAAGATTATCTATGTATATATAATCGTTAATATCTTCACCATTTTCTTTCAACAATTGAAGCAACGCTTGTTTATCCAATCCATAGTTCTCATTAAAATAATCTAAGTTGCTTAGGTCCGCCTTTATGACATCACCTAAGAATTCGCTAAGCTCATCAACAGATTCGAATTCTTCCGTGCTAAAATCATAGAGTTCCAATGTCGCTTCGATATCTTCTTTTGTTACTTCGAAGCCTCTTACTTTGCTAACCTTGGCTAAATAATTGACAAATTCTTTGTCAAAGTTTGGATCACGTTCAAAATCGCCCTCTTCCGCATAGAAATAAACAGCTTCATCGAGGTCCCAGATAAAGATATAATCGTCAAGTTCTTCGCCATTTTCATGCAAAAGTTTAATTAGGCTCTCACTAGTTAGATTATAATCTTCATAAATGGCATCTAAATTACTTAAATCTGCCTTAATAACTTCGCCCAAAGCATCTTTAAGATCATCAATGGATTCAAAGTTTTTAATACTCTCATCGTAAAAAGAAAGAGACGTTTCAATATCATCCTTCGTCACTTCAAAACCCCTGACAAGGCTTACCTCTTTTAAATACTTTGTGAGTTCTTGCTCAAAATTTTTCTTTGGTGCTGCCGATGCCAATTGCGGGAATAAGCTAATTAACAACGTAAATGAAACTAAAATGGTCCACAGTTTTTTCATACTTTTCTCCTATTCATAACATTTCATATGTTTCTAAAAGATTATAATTCAATAACAATAATTTAACAATGAAGTTATTTTTTCCAGTATGGGAAATTTCTACCTTAATTACTTTGCTAAGAAACTTTTTAACCGCATATACTTCTGTTTACGCTAATAATGACGTATTTCTTCCTATTAATATACCGATTACAATAATCCCCCCACTTCTGTAC
>NZ_JBHVQU010000365.1:0-2794 GCF_042886655.1 Peribacillus sp. NPDC058002
TCCCGCTGCTCCCGCAGGAGTCTCGCACTTGCGCTCCAATCAACCTTAAATAGTTAGTTTTTAAAAACAACAATCTTTTTGAAAAGAGCCTTTATATTTCAGTTAGAATTCTTTATTGTTTGCTTAGCTTATTTTATGATCATGTAGCAAGGACATGAAATAAAGCAATACTCAATTATCCATATACCTTAAGATACACGCTGCAATCATACGATTGAAATCATCGAAACCGATTATGTATGCTTCCCATCATTATCCTAATATTTGAAGTTTTCCGTATTGATACCTTCATTTTAAAGCTAACAGAAGTGTTAAGGAACCTTTTAAAAATAGGATGCCCAGAATCAAGGAATGCTTTACATTCCGACACTATTTTTTAAAAATGTTACCGACTGACTTCATTCGAACCCATTTTCTTCCGACTGACACTTTTCGAAATGGAATGAAAAACTTGCCAAGTTCTTAGTTTAACACAGCGGTGTTTCAGAAAACGAAAAATAAATGAAAATGCCCAATCTTTTTTATAATCAGGTAATCTCCATAAACAAAAACTCCCCTTTTTAAAGGAGAGTTGTGCTTTTGGTGTAATATGATAACGTTCTGTAAGCCATGTTTTGTTCCTCAGTACTGCAAGCGACTCGCGTCTCGTACTTCGGCGGTAATCATCTATCTACAGAAGCATATGCCTCTGTCCTTCTCCTCGTTCAATTCCAAGGAAGAAAGCGCCCCTACCATTAATTTGGGTTTCTCGCTCGTGGGGTTTACCTCGTTCCACCCTTTACATTTCTGTAAAGGCTACGTCACTGTGGCACTTTTATAGGTATTCATGCCATATCCAAAAGGACTTAGGCATTTTCCCAGCCGTCAGCAATCCAAGATTGCTGCCCAAGCTTATTTTTTCGCCAGGCACGAACACTACGGACATCGCAGTCCGTGCGAGCATGGACTTTCCTCTACTGCATAAATGCAGCAGCAATTACCCAAACGTTAACATAACATAATTGATTATACTCCATTACTCATGAAAAAACAATACCAAAATAATTTTTAACTTTTACAATATAAAATCTTAGTCAAAAAGCTTGTTACCAAAAACATGCTTTTCCAAGTTTGATAACCGTTTAAGGATGTCAAAGTTAGTGGTTCCCGGAGTGGCACTAGGAGCAGCAGGTTGATTTGGACGTTTTGTACTCTCTTCGGCTTGTTTTTTCAATTTAAGATTTTCTTGTTTAAGATCTTCGATTTCCTGATGGAACACTTCATAATCTTTAATGATCAAATCAAGGAATTGATCCACATCTTCAGGTTTATAACCGCGCATGGCTGTTTTAAAATCTTTTTCAAGAATATCTTTAGCCGTTAATTTTATCTTATCGGATAGCATAAGACTTCACCTCAATACTTTCGCCAATACAATGGACTTTTTATTATTTTTTCAAATCTGCTTGGGTTTGTCAACGAAACACCTTTTTGTATGCATACTGTTTTGTGAACGTTATGTATTCCCATTAAATCTGTATCTAAATTTCATAATAATATGATTATGCTTTAGAAACAACTTTTAATCCATAATTATTTTCACTCCATCATTCTTCGGACCAGCTCGCTTCTTCCGCAGCCAGTTGTAGGTCATCAAAATTTATCTGAAAGATGGGGTATGGCTGTGTTTCGGCTTTTTTCATCGCCTCGAAATAAGGATATCGGGATGATCCTTCTTTTTCAGCCTCGAAAATGATGAGCATGGCATCGCTTTTATGGACCATATACTTGTTTTTGATTTTCAGTTGTTGTGGCCCTTCATATGGTTTATTGAATATGGACTCAACAAAATCGGCACGGGCCAATATGGATCGGTAATAGTCTTGATTCGTCTCGTTCCATGACTCTTCCTGCTTCAGGAAAGGGGTAAGCACTCCTAATTTAAGCTGAGGATATTCCTCCTGTAATTCGAACACCACTTCTGCACCCCATAGCTCCGTACCCAATTGACCTGAGATGATCACCCATTCCAGCCCATCTTCCGCCAATGGAAGGAGACGCTGCTTCATCGCTTTCTTTATATATTTTACGGCTTCATGGTCATTTTTGAATATCCCGAATTCAAAAGCCTTATAGCCGGTCATATACAAAACCTTCATAGCTTGACTAGTCTCCTTTATCATGATTATGTAAGAAAATAAGGGCTTAATAAGCCCCTTATTTTTTTAATATCCGAAATGTCCAGGCGGACAGCATGGGTTTTGCGGCGGCCTTCCACAAATCAAGTGTTGATTATAGCACTCGTTCACAACGGATTGAGTATGCGGGAAATAATGTTTAAACGTGTTCACATGTTTATTGACATTTGTAGTATGTGATGGATGAACGACAGGAATCACTGTGTTAGATACATTTGTATTGACAAATTGCTGTGTCGGAGAGACTTGCGCTGGGGCAACTTGAGATGGAAATGTTTGTGTTGGACCATATTGCGCTGGAGACACAGCAGATGGACCATATTGCGCTGGAGACACAGCCGATGGACTATAGGCTCCCATTACGTTGGACTTTTTACCGGTTGACGCTCCCATTACGTGATGGGGGTGTTTGCCGGTTGCTGCGCCCATTACGTTATGGGGGTGTTTACCGGTTGATGTGCCCATTACTCCAGGTGCGTTCCCGTATGCTCCCATTACATTGGGTTTATTTCCTCCACTATTACGAAAATACATTTATAATACGTCCCCTTTCATCATGATAAGTTTAGTCTTACCATTACAGAATATGAAAAAAAGGGGATACGTGTACTGATGAA
>NZ_JBHVQU010000366.1:0-2771 GCF_042886655.1 Peribacillus sp. NPDC058002
GATTTACATTCTAATACACCTAAAGAACCCGAAATGACAGGTAAATTATTTTTTGATAATGACCAATTAGCCTTAGAAAAACGATTCGCATCCTTGTCAGCAAAAGTCCAGCATAAATCTTCCTGATCGATTGAAAGTATATGCACAGCAAACCCTTCAGATTGTTGGAAGGTCCAAGGTTAGTCGATTTACGATCAATGCACCATAAAACTAATAAAGGATCAAGGGAGACTGATGCAAATGAATTGACCGTAAGACCACAAGGATTTCCGTCTGCACCTGTGGTAGTCAGGATTGTTACTCCACTGGGATAATTGCCCATAATTTGCTTGTTTCAGTATACAAATTGTCTAACCTCCCTTAATAAATGGACTCTCGGAATTAGCAAATTAGATAGTCTATGGATTTTCTAAAACGGATTTATTTGTTTCTATTTTTTAGGAATTTTTCATTAATATCAAAAAGTTGAAATTTCTTCAAAATCAATTCAATTTTCAAAAACACCTCAATAATCGTATTTTCGGGGATTGTTGAGGTGTCTTTCTTTAAACTGTGCTAAGTACTCAAAAATCCAAAAAGTTTCCTAACAGAACAGATTTTATATATATTTTTGTTACTTCGCTTACTAATAATTTTTCAAGTATGTCAATATCCTCTTACACCAGCCAATTGTCCACCATCAATTCTATGATCTGTACCAGTAATAAAAGAGGCCTTGTCTGAAGCTAAAAACAGCACTAAGTTAGCAATATCTTCTGGTGTACCATATCGAGCCAGCGGAATGGCCTGGGTAAAAGCCTCTCTAGCCGCGGCGACATCATCAGGTGATGCTGCTTCTTCAAATGTACGCATTATTCTTGTGTCTACAGTAGACGGATTAATATTATTAACTCGAACTCCGTACGGGGCCATTTCTAATGCGGCTGTTTTGGTTAACCCATTAACAGCGTGTTTAGAAGCAATATAAGCACTAACACCGGATATTCCATTTAAGCCAGAAATAGATGATGTATTAATAATAGATCCCGATTTCTGTTCCTTCATGACTCGAAGGACATGTTTTAATCCATAAAAAACTCCCATAACATTTACATTTAACACCGATTCAAATACATCGGTCGGATATTCCGTTATTGGTAAAATCTTTCCTTCTATACCAGCGTTGTTAAAGAATACGTCAATTCGTTCGAAGGTGTCTATCGTTTTTGCCACATATCTTTCTACGTCCTCTTCTTTCGTAACATCCGCTACAACCAATAAGTACTGTCCATCTGTAAGATTTAAATCTTTTGCTGTAGATTCTAACGTTTCTTGGTTCAAATCAACTAAAACAACCTTGGCTCCTTCTGTAGCAAATCCCTTAACTGTTTCTTTCCCGATTCCCCCAGCTGCACCTGTAACAATTACTACTTTTTCAGAAAAACCCACTCAAGTTCCTCCTCTATTTTTTAAAATGGTTAATCAAGAAAGAGTTATATTTTTACTTTTAACTTCTTTTCCACCCTTGGAAGTACTTCCTCCTTTAATAACCGCATGGATTTTTTCCACATTGCAGGGTCTTCACTATAATCGTAGCTAACTACAAGTAAAGTCCCAAAACCCCCAACCGCTTCATAAAGATTTGCAAATTTAGTTGCTACCGTTTCAGGTGAACCGACCAACCAATTGTGTTTTGCTACATATTCCGGTGTAATATCATTTTCATCTACAGAACTTTTATGTTTAAACACTGAAACTCCTCCAAGTTGTCTAAACAGAGGTAAATAATATTCACGATAATGTCTGCCCATCATAGAATTTAATGATCCTTCCAGTGCTTCTTCATCGGTATCTGCAACAAACACATCTCTGGTAATTCTCCACTCACTGCGTTGTGGATTTCTTCCGCTCCTTTTTGCCCCTTCTTCGACATCCTTCCAGTGATTAGCAATATACTCGAGGTTATTTCCAAGACTCATTGGAATAAACCCTTTTTCACCTGCCATTTTTAGAGTTTCCGAACCTGGACTGAGTCCAGTAACACCAATTGGCGGATGCGGTTTTTGGAAAGGCTCCATATGTGGTTTTAAGATATCGTTTCCTTCTACTTTATTTGCGTTCCAATACTTTCCTTTGAATTCAAAAGGTTCTTTTTCATTCCAAAGTTTCAGCATAATTTCTAATGCTTCCGCCATCATCTTTCTATTTTCTCCAAATTCAACACCAAATGTTTCTAAATCCGTCGGCATCGCTCCTGCACCTACTCCTAGAAGTAATCGTCCTTGGGAAAGGTGATCAAGATAGGCAACTCGGTGAGCTAATTCTACTGGATGATGATAAGGTAGCAGATGGGCACCAGGTGCAAGCTTAATTTGTTTTGTAGATTTAAGAGCTTGAGCAATCATTAAGTCTGGAGCTGGAATTGGCTCCCATGTCGAAGTGAAATGCTCTCCAATCCAGGCCTCATTGTAACCTAATTGATCTGCCAATTGAATCACCTCTAAATCCCACTCAGTGGCATCATAAGGATTCCTTTCTGGTGGATGTGATGGCTGTAAAAACATTCCTAATTTCATTGAAAACAACTCCTTCATAATATTTTATAACTCATATAAGTAATATGCATGATCCGTGCCAGATTCAAAGATGACTATAAATCATTCTTTTATTTACTTTTTCGAAATATATTTTTCTTGCTATAAACAGAATGCTAAAAACCCAATTAATCTTAGTGTCGTAAAAAAATCGATAAAAAATCAATCAAACGTTTACAATTTATTAGCTATATTACC
>NZ_JBHVQU010000367.1:0-2761 GCF_042886655.1 Peribacillus sp. NPDC058002
AATTATCTGATTTTTAAATTTGAAAAATATAATAAAAAAACGCTTGGGGATACCCAAGCGAATCTGTTTGCATTATCCATGCTTCACATTATTATAATAGTGAACACCATACATGGCGCCTTCATCTACCATCTTATTATCGTCATGATCATATGGATCAGGATGACCTGCCTTTTCAATTACGGGATCCAGCTCGGAAGCCTTCCTATTCCAAAAACCTACTGCTTTTGCTTTTGCATTGGACCATATGTCCTTCACTTTTCCTCTATTCGTTTTATTCGATAAAAATGAGACTCCGGCAACTCCGACTCCTATTAATACAACGTTTTTTCCTAATGCCATCATTACCTTCCCCCTTATTTATTGACTTGCTATATCTATACCCCACGCCAGTTAATTTAAACCTTTATTTATATGGAGGATTTTGATAAAAGAAATTAGGTTTCATTATTTCATTGCTATATGGCTGATGAAAAACGTGTGTCGTCGCTGGGGACACCGGTGGAATCAACCAGGTCCAGTCCCCCGTTACTTTCCGGGCACAAGAGGCTTCTTTTTCTTCGAATTTCTTGAATTGTTTAGCTGCTGTATGGTGATCTACGATGCTGACTCCGTATTTTTTATATGAATGAAGGACTGCTTCATTCAGTTCGATCAGGGCTCTATCTTTCCATAAATTCGAATCACGC
The DNA here is from genome assembly GCF_042886655.1 of Peribacillus sp. NPDC058002. Classification (NCBI taxonomy): domain Bacteria; kingdom Bacillati; phylum Bacillota; class Bacilli; order Caryophanales; family Bacillaceae; genus Peribacillus; species Peribacillus sp. NPDC058002. The sequence continues at coordinate 690 of NZ_JBHVQU010000367.1, forward strand.
TTAATATCCAAGCCCATTCTCTCCCCGATTGCCGGCAGCATATTGTAGCGTTCTTCGTCCGCAAGGTTTCTGGCACCGATTTCCGTTCCCATGTACCACCCATTAAATGGCGCAGCCGAATAAGTAATACCGCCAATTTCCAATCTCATGCCGGAAATGATTGGAACCGCATACCATTTGATTTGAAGATCTTTGAACCATTTTAGCTTAGGGTGGGTGATTTGGACTTCTTTAACGAGGCTTTCAGGTATATCATGAAAACTAGGGGGGTTACCGTCCAATTGGACTACAAGGGGTAAAATATCGAAAGGTCCGTTTTTCCCTTCCCATCCTAATGCCATACATTGCTTGGTGAATTCGATTGAACTTGAATCACCGATTACGCCATGTTCCGTCTCATATCCTGCATATCGAATGAGCTGATGATTCCAAATATCCACTTTTCGATCATGATCTTTCTGTTTAAAAATTGTAATCACAGGTCTGATGCTCCCATTATTCGTAGCATATTCGATATGCTCAAAGAGAGCCGATACTATTCCTTCTTCGCTTTGAATCATCCTTTTATCAATCACCCTCAGCGATTCCCAAAAAAAGCGCCCAATGCAACGATTGCTATTACGCCAAGCTAATTTAGCACCATATACCAATTCTTCATATGTATGTTCATATCTGCCTGTTTCATTTATTTCCTCGTTAATTTGTTCGATCCTTCCATTTATGTCCTCTTCCGTTTTCAACAATTCAGGATAACTTGTCCTGATAAAGGATACGGCCTCTTGCAGTAAATCATTCATCATTTCCACGGATCCTTCCATTTGCAAAACTTTGACTATAATATTAAAATAACATATTTTTCATTGTATCTCTAAAAAACACAATTTTTTAAAAGCGCATTTTTTTTAAATGTGGCAATTCAGAGGCGGATTACTTTTCATGATACTTTAAGTAAGCTCATAAATTTCTTATACTATAACATCTCTAGTAACTAAATAATTATCGGTAAAGTTGTTACATATAAGGTAAATGGATTATAATATATTAATAATGAGGTGATATGATGAATAATACGACACTTTGTCCACGATTTGAAAAAGGAATGCAAATCTTGAGTAAACGCTGGACTGGCTTGATTGTCAATCAATTACTTAATGGCCCTCAACGGTTTTGTAATATTGAATCGGCATTCCCGATAAGCGGCAGGATTCTTTCTGAACGTTTAAAGGACTTGGAAATTGAAGGTATTGTTAAAAGGGACGTATATCCAGAGACACCGGTCAGGATTGAATATTCCTTAACTGAAAAAGGAAAGGCACTTGCACCGGTAATGAACGAAATTCAAAATTGGGCACAAGAATGGCTTGAACCAATACAGAATCAATGACATTGGAATGAAAGGAAGGAGGAAGTTCCGCCAGCTGCGGACTCCCTCCTTTTTTGTTTAAGCGCCAGAGACTAGTGGTATATTTTTTACAGATAGAATAACACTAGGTTTATTCCAAATTTATGGGCGGTGAATTCATGAAACAAGCAGATTGCATTATTATTGGTGGAGGGATAGCCGGTATTCAGGCAGCCATCCAGCTCGGAAGATATAAACATGATATTATCGTCATTGATTCTGCTCAAGGCCGATCTTCCATTGCCAAGGCTTACCATAACATTCTTGGATGGCCTGATGGGGTAAGCGGCAAACAATTAAGGATGCTTGGCAGACAGCACGCTGAAAAATTCGGTGTCGAATTCTTGGATGATACAGTGAAATCTCTTGAAAAAAAGCAGGACAAGTTTTTTATCCGAACAAAGAATGACATGGATTATGAAGCCAAAATGATTTTTCTTGGTACTGGCATTACCGATAACATTCCTCCAATCAAAAACATCTATCCGACCCTTGGGACATCCACATATATATGCCCTGATTGTGATGGGTATGAGATCATGGATAAGCAAACCGTTGTCATCGGAGGCGGAAATGCGGGAGCGGGCATGGCGCTTACTCTATTATATTGGTCAAAAGATATCATTTACGTAAATCATTCGAAAACAAAAATTGATGATGAGTATAGGGA
>NZ_JBHVQU010000368.1:0-2710 GCF_042886655.1 Peribacillus sp. NPDC058002
TATTAAAAAGTGGGATTCTGTTTTATATTACTGGTGATATACGCTCCAAATTAATTCTGAATTTATATCGATCTGCACGGTAGAAAGATCTGACAATCCCAAGGGGTCGATTCGTATCCAGGAAAATTCTTCGTTCTATCAGCAATATAGGGGAACCTTCGACTACCTCGAGCATTTCCGCCTCTTTTTTTTGAGCGATGGAGGCTTCAATTATCTGTCTGCCATGTTGGATTTGTAAGCCGAAGGTTTTTTTAACATAGTCATGTATGGAACTCACGGCCATTTCTTCCGTTAGATCCGGGGCAATATCTTTTGAGATGTATAGCCTTTCAAATGCCATCGGCAACTGATCAGCAAGCCTTACACGTTCCAGTTCGAAAATAGGAGTTCCTTCTTCAACCTCAAGCTTTGCAGCAAGTTCATGATCAGCATTGACCTCTGTAAAACTGATGACTCGTGTACTTGGTTTATGTCCTCTTGATATCATATCCTCCGAAAAGTTTGTTAATCCTTGCAAGGGCTGCTCCAATATTTGTTGGGCAACAAAAGTTCCTTTTCCGCGCTGCCTGTATAAATAACCGCCATTTACGAGGTTAGAAATCGCCTGTCTCACAGTCATCCTGCTTATTCCATATTTTTCAGTATATTCTTTTTCTGAAGGAATCATCTCTCCTGGCACCAATTCAAGACTTTGAATCGCTCCTTTAATCTCCTCTTCAAGTTGATGATAAATGGGACTCGGGGAATTCTTTTGGATCATTTAGCGTACATCTTCCTTTCATCGTGATGTAAATTTTACAAGGCATACTGTTCGGAAACATCTCAAGCTAAAATTCCGTTCGATATCCCTATCCATGCTAATAAACACGATAAGACAAGACTTATATTTAAGTATCCAAATTCCTTTTTGTGAATTTCAATACCGATTCCCTTGAACGTTCAATTTCATTTTTATTTTCATTATAGAATTTTGAAACGTACGCATAGAAAATAATGCTGACCGTTAGAAATTGTGCAAAAAGCGAACTTGTTGCAGCACTTCGGAATTTTGCCTCAGGAGCACGTACATGATTTAGGGACATATCAACTTTTTTAGTTAGCCCATTGTTCCCCAATCGTGATAAACCAATTGTTTTAATTCCATATGCTTTAGCAATATCAACGAGTTCCAGAACTTCTTCAGTTTCGCCACTATTGGAAATACAGAAAAAAACGGTATTCTTTGATGATGCAGCGAGTGCTGTGGCCGTAATATGCGGGTCTTGATTAGCACTTACTATCTTTCCTAACCGTAACCATTTCTGTGTAATATCTTCAGCAACAAGCCATGATGCCCCTAATCCATAAACATAAATCACATCTGCACTTCTCATGGTTTCAATGATATTGTCAAGAACGGTCTCATCCAAATAATGTGCCGTTTCCTGTATAGCTTGGACAGAGTTGGACACTATTTTATTTTTGATGGACGCTATTGTTTCATTAGGCTCAATATCATGGAAACCTTTTTTCTCCGGTTGGGAAATCAGTGATGATAGGGATACCTTCAGTTCTGAAAAACTGTTAACTTTTATCGAATGACAGAATCTCGTTACTGCAGAACTGCTGGCATTGGCATGGTCAGCTAATTCATGTATCGTCATTCTTATAATATCTTGTGGATTTTCCAAGATATATTGGGCAATTTTCCTTTCTGAATTAGGCAACTGGTTCAATAAACTTTCAATTCTCAATAAAATATTTTCAACGGGCATATGGTTTACTCTCCTTGATCTTTACTTACTTTAACTGCTTCATTGCTATGTAGTAACCACCCAAGGTAGCTGATACGTCATCCAAAACAAATTTCACATTTGGTTTTTTAAGTTTAATATGATTGATGAAAGAGCTTCGCACCAATGGTATATTTGTCAATATGCTACCTTTTATTGCAATTGTAACATTCTCACTTAACTTTAACTTCTTGATAACCTCAAGCGTTTGTTTTGAAAGGTGGTACCCGGCCTGATTCAGAATATTTTGCGAGAAACCATCGCCCTTCTCCGCATGTTGGACAATTAGGGGAACAAACGCGGCAATCTCTGATTTCGTGGCGGAATAAATGAATTTCTTCAGTTGCATTACACTATGATAGCCAAGTTTTTTAAGTATTGTCTCGGTTAAATGGCTATATTCATATCCCTCATCCTCTTCTTTCGTCATTTTTATAAAAGCCTGCATGGCGATCCAGTAGCCACTTCCTTCATCCCCAAGAATGTGTCCCCAGCCTCCAGCTGATTTCTCGATACCTTTATGGATGCCGATACTTAAAGATCCAGTTCCGGATATGGTCAAAATGCCATCATTTCCTTTTAGTAAAGCAGCATGAGCGATAATTCCATCATTTACAATCGTGAACGGGGCATTAAAGGCCTTGCTTAATGCACGTTTTATGCCCTGCGGATTTTCAACTCCTCCATACCCGGCTAAACCTAAGCAAATGTAATGGCAGCTTCCATTATCAATAGGGGTTATGCATTGTTCAATTGCCTGTATAATGTTAGAGATGGCTTGTTTTTCATTTATAAGCAGGTTACCATACCCCGCTTTGCCTACACTTATTTTATTTCCCTTTAAATCATAGGCCACTGCTTCAGTTTTAGTGCCACCGCCGTCAACACCGATAATATACTTCATATCATTCTCATATTCAGTAAAAAAGGGAAGGAAA
>NZ_JBHVQU010000369.1:0-2696 GCF_042886655.1 Peribacillus sp. NPDC058002
GACAATAAGGAGTTATTTATAATATCCACCAATCTTTTTTTACGCCCTTCCATTTCATTGGATTCCCAACTTGACTTCTTTTTCTTACTGAGCGATGAAGAAGAAGTGCGTTTATTACTAACTGAAGATTTACCTCTGACATTCCCGCCCCTATCCTCTACAAGTCTTGAGACCAGCTCTTCTAAACTATCAATCTTTTCTTCGAGCTGGATGACTAATTTCGCTAAACTCGCTACATCTTTTTTTGTTGGATAATTCATGATGATGGACATTCTTTCTGAGGCTTCCTGCATTCTATTTATTCTTGGAATCTGCAATCGGGCATTGTCGCTTACTGCTTCTATCAACTCACGGTTATTTAGCAAATTCTGAATTTTATCATTAAGCTGTTGCTCTTTTTGTGTGCCTAGTAATTTAAGCCCTTTATAAAAATCTGATTTTCCTGTCATATATTTCTTCCTTCCTCTCTCCGTTTACGCTAATGCCGAAACTCCACCGTCAATGATTAAAATATGACCGATCATATAGTCAGAAGCCTGTGAGGCTAAAAATACGGCGGCACCCTTTAAATCATCTTCATTGCCAAACCTGCCAGCCGGAGTATTACCTAATATGTCGTAGTTAGACTGTTCAAGAATATTCTTTGTGATTTTAGTCGGGAAAAATCCAGGTGCAATTGCATTGACTTGGATTCCGAATCTAGCAAGTTTAACTCCTAAATCCTTGGTCATTGTAATGATGGCACCCTTACTGGTGTTATAAGCTATCGTATCCAATACCTCAGGAAGCGACCCGCCAAGACCTGTCACCGATGCAATATTTATGATTTTTCCGGAATTTTGCTGCTTCATGACCTTCGCTACAGCCCGTGAAAATAGGAATGTACCTGTAACGTTAACATTCAATACTTTTTCCCACTTATCCTTGGGAACATCCAAAAGCGGACCTGACCAGGACGTACCGCTATTATTGACAAGAATATCAATCGTGCCGAATTGAGTAACCGTTTCCTTGACGACATGGTCAATGGCACTCTCATCCGTGATATCACATTCAAAGGCAACGGCATTTACTCCCATCGATCGCAAGTCTTCACATGTCTCTTCACATAAAGGAAGATTTCGTGAAGCAATGACTATATTTGCACCAGCCTCCCCCAACGCGATGGCAATCTGTTTGCCCAGTCCCCTGCCGCCGCCGGTGATGATAGCCGTTTTATTAGTCAAATCAAACATATTACTCAATGTAGTCAACTTTTCAGCCCTTTCTTTATGAAGAATTTTTTATATAAAACTGTCTATATCATTATAGATAAGCCTATCCAATATTGTGCTTAAAATAGCCAAATGCCCCTGCCTTTTGTTTCATCAACATGTATCTTTTATATCAATGAGAATGCTTCGGTCAGCTGTCGGAAATTCGGCCTACCGGAAACTTAATTTGTCCTGCTGGAAGTAGATCCTTCGAACATTTCGTCACTTTTTTCGACCGATAACTGGATTATTCGACTGAGTGAGCAAAATCGGATACTTAACCTGTTAAATCGTTTACACTATAGAACAGTAAGGAGGTTAAAAAATGACTATACATCACTTTCATTTAACCGCCGAATGGCCCGGCGGCAGAAATGATATCGGCACGATTCATTCAGGGAATCTTCAAACACAAATAAGTATTCCTACTGGAATGGAAGGACCAGGGATCGGGACTAATCCCGATGAAATGCTTCTTGGGGCGGCATCGACCTGCTATATCATTACCTTTGCTGCCATGCTAGAGCGAGCCCATATAGAAAAGGCGAGCTTATCCATGCAATCGGAAGCGTTAGTGGATGTTACGAATGGTGTATTCACCTATAAGAAAATCATCCATCGCCCTGCACTTGTATTAGTATCGGGCACTTCTGAAAAAGTGGTTGAAAAAGCGAGGAAACTTGCTGAAAAAGCTGAAACTTCATGTATGATTTCTAGAGCGATCAAAGGTAATGTAGCGGTGGAACTGAATGCGAAAATTTCCATAGCACAGCAACCTTGAAACAGAATAAGTGCCTAACCCTATGTTGGTTTAGGCACTTTTTGAACTATTGAATCAAATTCACTTTATTTTCAACCTCTTGGCACACTTCATCAGCCGTTAAACCATTTGCCTCAATGATGGACGCTTTCAATGAAGTATCGCTTATACCCATCACATTACTTTCCAAACCTGTTACCACACAACAATCCACGTTTTTTGCGTCAGCTTCTTGTTTAATCTCCACAACATCAAAACCTTTTTCGCGAAGTGCTTCCTGAATATTCGTTAAAGATTCTTCAACACCGATTTTTGACATCAACACACACCTCCTCTACCTTCTAAGCTGTCCTTTTCACCTTCAATATATGTATAGGATGCAAAGGAAATAGGGAAAGTAATATCGAGGTGATAAACATGAATGGGAAAAACAAGAAAGATGCTTCACAAACTCGTTTAGGGTCTTCTCAGATAGAGGGGCAAGGTACCACTACGAAAGAAACCGGGGCCTTCACTCAACCTTCTTCACTTAAAAAGCAAAAACGCTCCTGATAAAAAAGTATCTTAAATCAATCATGGAACTCCGCCTTCATGGTACGCAAAAAAACGCTTGGTTTAACCGCCAAGCGTTTTTCCTCTGAATGACCCTTTCTTTTCTTACATTCAATAAGGGTCTTATACTG
>NZ_JBHVQU010000370.1:0-2694 GCF_042886655.1 Peribacillus sp. NPDC058002
CTAGGTCTTTAATATTTATCCAAAATCGAAGCGGCCGGTAAAGTTTCCATTTCCGGTGATAAAGAACAGTTCGAAGATTTCCTGTCTTTGCTTGATCAATTTCAGCCAAAGGTCAATATCGTTACTCCATGATAATCAATTACTTTATAGCATGATGGATCAAGTGACGAATATTTCTACCCGCGAGCCTACTTATTAGTCTCGTGGGCTTGAATGTATCTAATAATCATGTAGGCATTCCAGTTTCGTTTTTTTTAAATCATCATTGTCTTTTAGTGAAAACGCTCCTAATAGTCACAGAACAAAAATCAATAAGTGAATAGTGAATTTTCAAGCTTTGCCATTTTGAAAGGAATTGTAAGCGCTTCCCCTATAATTCGAAAGTTTTGTGAAAATATAAAAGATGGAGTGATGAGGAATGCAGCTGTATGCAAGTAAGAAACGAAAATTAGTGATCAGCGGCCTTTTATTTGTTGGAATGATTTTAAGCTTTTTTGATCGCGTTGCCATAAATGTCGGAATTATTCCCATTGGGGATGAGTTTCATCTCAATACGTCCCAGACAGGTTTTTTAATTAGTATATTTTTTGTTAGTTACTCACTCATGCAACCGCTTGGCGGATGGATGACCGATAAATATGGAGCAAGGGTCATGGTAACTGTTTCTTTGTTTAGTTGGTCACTGTTCACTGTTATGTCTGGGTTTGCTTGGTCATTCATGTCTTTATTATTCATTCGTTTTCTGTTCGGGTTAGGTGAAGGGCCTTTCTATCCTGCCAGTATGTCCACTATAAGAAATAACTTCCCGGAAGAAGAACGGGGCCGGGCAAATTCGTTTTTCCTGTCTGCCCAGAATATTGGCGGGATATTAGGTACTGCTCTTGCAGCTTCGATGGTTGTAGCTTTCGGTTGGCGGGGCATGTTTACCATTGCCGGAGTTCTGGGGATATTAATTTCTTTCGGTATTTGGTTCATTCTAAAGCCTCAAGGAACTCAAGAGGTTAAAAAAGACAACCCGAAACAAAAAAAGGTAGCCCTGAAACTATTATTTAAAATCGAAAACATTTGGAAACTCATATCTTTCAAGTTTATCTCAAATATTATCAACTATGGGCTGATCACTTGGATGCCTATATATTTGGTTAAGGAAAAAGGGGTTGATTTAATAGCCGCAGGGGGTTTATTGGCAATCCCTTATGTTTTTGGTTTCTTGATGTTTAATGTAAGCGGTTGGCTCCTTGATAAGCATATGGCTAACCGGGAGAAGTATCTTGCTGCAGCAGGAGCTTTATTATCGGCAATTTTTCTCTTTTTAATGTCTAACGCCACATCCATAGCACTTTTCATCACTTATCTCACTCTTAACTCCATAGCGCTGTCTTTCTTTGGAACCGTTCTATATACGATTATCATAAAATACTCACCAAAGGAACTTACGGGCTCTGCCTCCGGGCTTGTAACTTTTGCCGGTCAAATTGCAGGTGCGGTTTCTCCTTTAGCCATCGGTTTGATTATCAGTTTGTTTAATGACTCCTATAATGCAGCTTTCCTGTTTTTGGTGATAATGGCGTTATTGGGAACGGTTGTTGCCGTTTCTATAAAAAATAATCGGGCACAACCCGCTAAAGAATACGAAAAAACAACTACCATTGTATAAAACTGGCACTCTGCTTTTGACGAGACAGTTCTAGATGTCCTGGTTCTTCTTCTCTAAAATTGAAAGGGCTTTCTGTTCGAGGTATGATATGGGTAATAGGCTAGAAGGAGAATGAACAATGAATATAGAACAATTGGAATATATCATAAAGGTGGCCGAGGTAAACTCGATTTCCACTGCTTCAGAGAGCCTCCATATCTCTCAATCTGGAATCAGCATGGCCATTACCAGTCTGGAGAAGGAATTAGGTATAAAAATCTTCAAACGGTCACGGTTAGGAACCATACCTACAGAGGACGGAAAGGAAATCATCCAGAAGGCTCTTGAAGTATTAAGCAAATTGGAAGAAATAAGAGACAGTGCGCAAATACATTCAGATACGATGGAAAAAGAGTTACGCCTATCCTCTACACAGGGTTTATTTCTTACGGTTTTGCCTAAATCCTTGGCATTATTTAAGAAGAAGTATCCTGAGGTGAAAATCGTGATTGAAGAAAAAGGGGGACAAGAGATAACCGAAGAAGTACTGAATGATAAGATAGACATCGGGCTCTTGAACATTCCAAAGATTAAGCCAAAAGAACATGAGTTGGAATTTCAACCTTTAATGGAAGCAAAAGTGATTGTGTCGGTCAGTAAGAATTCCCCTTTAGCCAACCGTAAAAGCATAACCCCACAAGAGCTAATGGACCAAAATCTGGTCGTTTACAATGGACCAAGAATGAAGGCGTTCATTAAAGGTTTTTTTGATCATTACGGTGAGATGAATATCTTGTTTTTCACAAATAATACGGAAATCATCAAAAAAACCGTCGCTGAGGGATTAGCCATTGCCTTTTCCTATGATATTGGAGTGAACAGCGACCCCTATTTCCTAAGCGGGGAACTTGTGGCCATTCCTTTGGTGGAGTTAGAAAATAATACAATGGAATTCGGTTATGTTCGCTCTAAGAAGCAGTATTTTTCAAAAGCTGCCAGGGAATTTATTAAATGTCTCGAATTCTATACTGCTCTTAAATATTAGTTTCCCATGATGA
>NZ_JBHVQU010000371.1:0-2687 GCF_042886655.1 Peribacillus sp. NPDC058002
ATTTTGAACAATTCCACTTTCTCTTCTGCAGTTAATGTAGGAGACTCTCCAGTTGTACCAGCTATTACTAATCCATCAGAACCATTAGTAATTAAATAATTTACTAAAGTTCTCGTAGCATTAAAATCAACCTCATCATTATGATTAAACGGGGTAACCATTGCGGTTAAAACTTGGCCAAAATTCATAACTTCACGCCCTTTTGTATAATTTTTATAAAAATTCAGAGGTGGTTAGGGCCATTCAGGAGTAAACGCAAAATAGCAACAACGAGGATTCGCTGCTGCAGTAGAAACAATATTTATCAAAAAAATGTTTCCGCGCATAAGATAGCCCTCCATATAGTTTCCTATATGACAGTCCTGCATTTATTCAATAGCAGAACCAGCTTCAAGAACATGAGATTCTTTCCGCTTCGGCAAATTCCCCTTTCCACAATAGTCATGGGATCTCATTCTCCTCAAAATGTGTACTAATGGTCTTTGCTCCTCTATCCTCACTTCAAAAAGTATGAAGTAAGAAAATATTTAATTGACTGTAATATAACAAGGAATCCTCTTTATTGCAAGGACAATTTAGAAATGTTTTTTTCGAATAAATGGATTCACCTTTTTTAGTATTATGTAATCTCAACATTGATAGTTTTATAAAACAAACTGTATGGAAAGTTTCACTCTTTTATAGTCAGTTTTACAAGTGATAGAGCTTATGAAAGTTGGTATGTATCTTATGAATACTTAGAACGATGATCAAGGTGGGGAGGACGGCATGATACAAATTTAACAAAGGGCAGCAAAGATATGAAAATCAGTGTCGTTTAGGAAGCAGAAAACGGATTGCTTCAATGTAAGTAGGATTCCATTGATTCAATTACACTATCAAAAAATTGAAAAGGATGGCCATGAATAACATCAAGCAAATGTTAACCAAACCAAAGACAAAATGATCTGTGGTCCGATAAAAACTGGTCAGAACAATTGCATGAAAGTGGAAGACAAACCGAAGATGTTCGATAGCATTATAGAAGGCAATTTTACTAGCGATTATGTTGCTGAAAATGGATATAAATCCACAGCCAAACAAGATCAAACGGATTGAACTCTTGGTGCTTTCATTCCTTTCAGGATTGGAACGGGATACGTATAACAGCATACGTATCTCCAAATCCATGAGATGGAATGATAAAAGCCATTAAGATTCGTGGGGATAACTACGTAGTTAAGGGGTAGTTCCCCTTTTACATCAAGCAAAGGCAAATCATTACTACAAGCGAAAAATTATCTTAAGTTTTCCTCCAGAAACAATTTAAGTGAACGGAATGTCTATTGGCCATAGGTATTATTTGATTTATTAATATTTAAATTACACTGAACCTATATTTTATTAATAATGCAAAGTTACTATTTTAATTGGAAAACCACATAAAAATTGAAAAATGAGGAGGATATTTTACTTCTTGGGAAATACTTACATAATTATAGCGGCTAAATGATATATAGGAGGAAAAAGATTTTGAAAGTGAAAAGTAAATTTGCTGCAATGTTGACAGTTGTAACGGTGGGATTAACAACTTCTTTATCAAATGTACAAGCATTCTCGGAATCTTCAAATTCAGATAATAAACGTAAACCCGAGCTCGTTTTTCCTGTAATCAGTGATGTACATATAGATGATGGATCAGCTGCTGATATGAACAAGTTTAGAACAGCAATGGATCAATTAAACAAAGCTGCGCCTGAACAGGATGCTTTTGTTGTCGTTGGGGATTTAACGGACTATGGCTACGCTACTGAATATGATAAGTTCTTCTCCATTTATAATGAGAAGAAACAAGGCGATGTTCAATCCATGTTCACTATGGGAAACCATGACTATTGGAATGGACTTTCAGTAGAAAAAGCACAAGATCGCTTTCTCGAGAAAACAGGAATGGATTCCCTTTACTATCATAAAAAAGTAAATGGATATGATTTTATTACGTTAAGTCCGGAAAATGGTAATACGCATGGTTTATATTCTGTTCCTCAAATTAACTGGCTAGGCGAAAAGTTAGCTGCAGCAGAAAAAGAGAATCCGGGCCAACCAATCTTTGTTTTTCTTCATCAACACATTAAAGACACTGTGTATGGAAGTGACTTATGGGGAACTCAGGAAAATAAAGAACTTTTATATGATAAATTAAAGAAACATCCACAGGTTATTACATTTTCAGGCCATTCTCATTATCCACTTGAAGACCCTAGAACGATTCATCAAAAAGACTTTACGTCTGTTGGCACATCTTCTGTAAGTTATTTGGAATTAGAGCCGGGCAAACTTCAAGGGTTTCATCCTGAAGGATATCGGGATATTAGTCAAGGTATGATTGTAGAAGTTTATAATAATGAAGTTGTCCTTAAAAAACGTGATTTTCATAAAGACGATTGGGCAGGAAAACCATGGGTAATCAAACACCCTTCTAAAAAAAATAACTTTACATATACAGACGATCGAGATCAGTTACCACCAGTTTTTGCAGTTAAAGACAAGGCTTCGATTGTAAAAGAAAAATCGGCACTGAAAAGTTTGAATATTACATTTCCACAGGCAACAGATAACATGCTCGTACATTCTTATCACATTACAGCCAAAAATAAGGAAACAGGGGAGTTAGACGCAGACTTCATCGCATTTTCTGAATTCTATAT
>NZ_JBHVQU010000372.1:0-2684 GCF_042886655.1 Peribacillus sp. NPDC058002
ATACATAGCTGCCGCTATAAGGCCCGAGAGGATTCCGACAAATGCATTTTCTATTTTCTCAAATGCTGGATTTACATCTTTTGCATCCATTCCTTGCAGCATGGCTACCGAGTCTGTGGAAAGCAATGTCGTTACGACTAGATAGGCTACCAGACCGCTCAAAGCGGCGGCTCCATCTTTCCCTTTCGACATCCCCAACGCCACTCCAACAGCAAACAAGATAGCCATATTATCAATGATCGAAGAACCCGCTTTAATTAAGAAAGCCGCTAACGGACTTCCCGCTCCCCATCCTGCTGGATCTATCCAATAACCGATCCCCATTAAAATGGCGGCTGCCGGCAATACGGCTACTGGCAGCATCAAGGAACGTCCAATTTTTTGAAGATATTTTTTCATCCCGCTTTCCCCCTGACAATTACTGATTTAGGGCAAACCCTATATTCTATTAGACAACGGTTCCTTCCATTTTAGAACTGCATTTCATTTATAAATTTGGCTTTATTCAGGAATAAAGTCTTAGCGATTTTCTCCTCCTTCGAAAGTGCATCAAAAAAAGAAAAGTCCAACCGGACTTTTCTTTTTTCTCTTATTTATAGAGCAAGTAATTTTTACGAACCTTTTTAAAAGCATCCTGCTTTGCTTGATATTCTTTCATGATTTCATTTACTGATGAACCGTCTTCAATTCTTGACATTACCCATCCATTGCCAATCAATAAATTGAAATTTTTGGCTGCAAGGAATTCAAAATCTGCAGGATATAGATCCTGAATGGTCTTGATGATATAAAGTCCGGTAGGGACAGCCTTGAATTCCTCTCTATCGGTTATATAAATTTCCACTCCATGGCTAAGTTTACCTGCATGTTTTGAAAATGTAGGTGTAAAGGAGGCTGCCCTGAATTTTACGCCAGGTAACCTTAATGCATTTAATTTCCCAGCAAGCTCATCACTGTTTATATAAGGAGCACCAATCAATTCGAATGGTTTAGTCGTTCCTCTGCCTTCCGAGACATTCGTTCCCTCGATCAAGCCTGTAGCCGGATATACGAACGTAGTGGAAACAGTCGGCATATTCGGTGACGGCAAGACAAAAGGAAGACCAGTTTCTTCATAATCCATTTCCCGCTTCCAGCCTTTCATCTTGATGACCTTTAGATCTGCACCTATTTTAAATTCCTTATTGAACAGGGTAGCCAGTTCCCCAACAGTCATCCCATGCTTAAGAGGTATTGGGTACAAACCAACAAACGATGAGAATTCAGGTTCAAGTACAGGCCCATCTACCGATTCCCCGCCTTGTGGGTTAGGCCGGTCCAGCACGATAAAAGGGATATCATTTTCTTTGGCTGCTTCCATTGCATAAGCCATCGTGTAAATATAGGTGTAATAGCGTGTTCCGACATCCTGGATATCAAAAACAAGCACTTCGACATCCTTTAACATTTCAGGTGTCGGTTTTTTCGTTTTGCCATATAAGCTATAAACGGGCAACCCCGTTTTTTCATCCATATAATATTCAACGCTTGCACCAGCTTGCGCATCTCCACGCACTCCATGTTCAGGACCAAATAACGCTGTCAAATTAATATCCGGATCATCATTAAGTAGATCGACGATGCTGGTTAATTTAGAATCGATGCCAGTTGGATTCGTAATCAAGCCGACTTTTTTTCCGCTTAACACGTCCTTTTCTTCTTTTAAAAGAATTTCAATGCCGGGGCTGACCTTTTGTTTTTTCTTCTCTTTAACAGCGGTTACGCTTTTTGAGGAAACGATGCCGAAAGTCAACAGACAAATGGTAAATAGGATTATCATTCTTTTCAAATTGCATCCCTCCCTATTTTTTAATGGGTCTTCCAGATTTAATATCTAATCCATATCCAAATTTATAAAGGCTTTGATTGGGCTTGGTTACTGATGGTATATCGACCGGCAACGTGCCTTTAGGCTTTGATTCTCCAAAAATGGTCGAGATGCCTGCCGGGATATTTGGCTGTCTATAACGCCCATTCGAATACCCTTTGAACCCGTAAACAGCAAGAACCGCTTTCGCTTCTTCAAAGTTTGCAACATCATAAGGGTTCCTTAAACTCATTAAAACAAACTTTTTATCTTTATTCTTAGCATGATTCATGACCGCCCTAGGGAAGGCTGTTGCCCACTTCGACGAATCTTGAATACTATCATCTATCACTCCATCATTGACAGCTGGATCGTTTTTGACAATATAGGAACCAGTTATGACAAAATCCGATTCATCAATGAGTCTGGCCACTTGATCTGAAAATGACTTTCCTGAAAAACTCATACCCGTTATTTGTACTTTCTTGATTTTCTTATTATCAGCTAATTCGCCGATGCTCCTGGACATGGATTCAACTTGATCATCAAAAGGAGCAAGAATTAAAACTTTATCATTTTTCTTAGGTTTTAAAGGCAATATTTTGTCTTCATTTTTCAAAAGAGTGATGGCATCCTCCGCCATTTTCCTTTCTTTTTTCAAATGGTCTTCATTCCCGACCACTTTAAGCGCGGTTTCGATCTTTTTATCGATCGGAGTGTCATCAGGGTTTAATATCCCCCTCTTCACTTTCAGTTCAAGTATCCTCGTTACAGATTGATTGACTTTACCTAGAGGAATTTCCCCGCTTTCCACCGCTGCCTTCACTGCATTGAATAC
>NZ_JBHVQU010000373.1:0-2677 GCF_042886655.1 Peribacillus sp. NPDC058002
CATTTAAAATATTCAAACATTATGACGAAAATCGAAAAATGAAAGGGGAAACTTATGGTAACAACGCAGGAAGAGAAATTAGAGGTACTTCAAGCAAAGTTGCAGGATTTCATTCAGGATGAATTGCTTCCATATGAACAGGAGCAAGGATTGAACGCTGAAGAGGATATCCCGATGGAAGCCATTAAATGGGCAAGAAAACGATCCAGTGAATTGGGTTTTTACGGAATTAACCTCCCTGAAAAGTATGGTGGACAAGATGTTAGCTTAAAAGGATTATGCATGTTCAAGGAAGAATTGGCCCGTTCCGGAGCAGTGTTATGGGGGCAGGTTATCGGCGAGATTGGCGGGCCGCTAAGAATTGGTCAGATGTTGGAAAGCTTTACACCGGAGCAAATAGAAAAATATGTGATGCCCGTCGTGAAGGGGGAAGCGAGCTGCTGCTTTGCCCTTACAGAACCAAATGCCGGATCGGACGCCTTTGCTATCGAAACAACAGCCGTTAAAGAAGGAAATGATTATATATTAAATGGAAAAAAACATTTTATCAGTGCTGCACCCTATGCTGATTTCGCCATTGTCATAGCGAAAGAATCTCAGGAAGGAGAAAAAGAAAGAATCACTGCTTTCTTAGTAGATAAAAAAACACCCCAACATTCGGGGTTCGAACTAGGAGATATTCAAGTTCCCCTATCAGGAGAGCGCATACATGCTGAATTGAATTTCAATCAATGTCGAGTGCCTGCCGCCAATATAATTGGAGAACCAGGAAAAGGGTTGCTGCTCGGATTGAAGAGAATAAACACAAATCGCGCTTCCCATGCGGCTGGCTTTATCGGAATGGCTCAACACCTTCTCACTTTATCTATTGAGCATGCTAAAACGCGAATCCAACACGGCCGGCCCATTTGTGATTTTCAGGCAATTCAGCATATGCTCGCAGAAATGGCGACGGAAATCTATGCAGCAAGGTGCATGGTCTATGATGTGGTAGAAAAAATTGATCAAGGAAAAGAGGATCGCGCCGGTACGTCCATGGCAAAGCTGTTTGCTTCAGAAGTAAATAGCCGTGTGGCTGACAAGGCCATCCAAATTTTTGGCTCCAAAGGCTTGGTAAAAGGTCATCCAGTAGAAAAAATGTACAGGAGCGCACGGATGTATCGGATATTGAGCGGAACCTCGGAAATTCAAAAAAATACAATTGCCAAAGCATTATTAAAAGGGTAAAACCTTTTTCGAAGGAGGAAAAAATGCATGCTGCATAAGTTGACATTTCAGTCACTGTTGAATAAAGGAATGAAACGATTCGGCGAACTGCCCGCAATTACTTTGTTGCCAACCGGTGAAACGATAACCTACGACGAGTTATGGAAGAAAACAAACCTTATCTCTTCTTATTTACTTCGCTTAGGTGCGGGAAGGGGTGTCCGCATAGCGACCATCATTCCAAACAGTTTGGAAAGTGTGATGTTTGGTTTGGCCATCCAGCAATGTGGAGCTACCTTAGTGCCATTAAGTGAAAAACTGGGGAAACGAGAAATACAATTCATCCTTAAGGAAGCAAAACCAGAAGTGGTCATAATAGCTACAAAGACGCACTTTGACACCTTCTTTGAGTATTTGGAAGAAATGAAGAAGGAAGATGTCCATATCATTGGGCTTCCTGGCTTTACTATTAATTATCCAGAGGAGTTTGAACGGTTTCAATGGCCCGATGAAATAAATAATTTAGACTTGCCTTTAGCTGAAGCGGAAGACATTGCCCTTCTGTCATATACAGGCGGGACAACGGGTACACCGAAAGGCGTCATGCATTCCCAGAAGGGACTCGGCGCCGCCATACTTTCTGCCGCTATCGAAGACCCACTTGACGACCGAGACCGAGTATTACTAAGTACGCCTATTGTGCATTCAGCCGGTTCATTACTTTGGAGATCCCTTGTTTCGGGCGTCCATGTCTATGTGATGAGATCATTCGACGCTGCAGAATTCATACGGGCGATAAAGGAACATGAAATTACGACGACATTCATGGTACCGACCATGTTATACAGACTACTTGATCAGACAAAGAAGATGGAATATGATATGAGCACCATGCGCAATATTTTCTACGGCGCGTCACCAATTTCACAAAAGCGCCTTAAAGAAGCCTTTGAAGTATTCGGGCCCATCATGCGCCAGCAATACGGCATGACAGAATGTAATATTGTCATTACAAGACTATCGAAAAGCGCTCATGTATGGGCTTATCATAATAATCCGGAAATTTTGAAAAGTTGTGGAAAACCGTGCATGCTTACCGAAGTTCGATTGATTGATGAAGAAGGAAATGATGTAAAACCTTCCGAGCTTGGCGAAATTATCGTAAAATCGCCAGCGATGATGACAGGCTATTATCAAAGACCTGATCTTACCCAGGAATCCATCCGTGATGGCTGGTTCTACACTGGTGATATTGGCAAATGGGATGAAAGCGGTTACCTTTTTATTGTGGATAGAAAGAAAGATATGATCATTTCAGGTGGGATGAACGTATATTCTTCAGAAGTTGAGCGGGTGATGAACCTCCACCCTTCTGTTGCATTAAGTGCTTGCATAGGTGTTCCCCATCCAGATTGGGGAGAAGTAGTGTGTGTCGTTGCATCACTGCAAGAAGGGGTGAACTGTACTAGCG
>NZ_JBHVQU010000374.1:0-2675 GCF_042886655.1 Peribacillus sp. NPDC058002
TCGTAGAACCGGATGAAAGAATTCCTGTCAAAAAGAAAACGCAATTTTTAAGGGATTCAAAACCGATTTAGTTAAAGGTCATATAGGCTTTACTCTTGGTTATTAAATGGAAACGTTTCCAAAAATGCTGCTGCATTTATAGAAACGTATAGGGGGGTACTTTATGTTTTCAAATGGTAGAGGAATGGTTATTGTTTTCTTGTTCTTGGCAGGGGTGATAAATTATCTGGACCGATCAGCACTATCCATTGCAGCTCCGTTCATCCAAGATGATTTATCCTTAACAGCGACACAGATGGGGATCATTTTTAGTAGCTTTTCAGTTGGTTATGCCATATTTAATTTCCTCGGTGGAATGGCGTCCGATAAATGGGGTGCAAAGCTTACGCTTTTCGTGGCGATGATCGTTTGGTCTTTATTCAGTGGTGCTCTTGTACTGGCTGTCGGTTTTGCCAGTATGATCGTCATCCGCATCTTGTTTGGAATGGGCGAAGGCCCTCTTTCGGCAACCATCAATAAGATGGTGAATAACTGGTTCCCAGCGAATCAACGGGCATCTGTCGTTGGTTTGACGAATAGCGGGACCCCGCTTGGTGGCGCCATAGCAGGTCCGATTGTTGGATTTATTGCCATCTCATATGGATGGAGAGTTTCTTTCATTGCCATAATGGTGATTGGTCTAATATGGGCGATTTGCTGGTGGAAATTCGTTAAAGAAAAACCAGAAGGTTCAAAAGAACAGAAACATACGGGGAAATCTTATGTGGCGGCAACATCGGAAGGGAAGTTGAAATTCACCTTTTATTTAAAACAAAAAACGGTTTTATTTACTGCTCTCGCCTTTTTTTCTTACAACTATATTCTCTTCTTTTTCTTAACTTGGTTCCCAAGCTATTTGGTGGACGCACGCGGCCTAAGTGTAGAAAATATGAGCATCATCACTGTGATTCCTTGGATTTTTGGATTCATCGGACTTGCTTTGGGTGGTTTCGTGTCGGATTTCTTCTTTAAAAAATTCGCTAAAAAAGGTGTTTTATTCTCACGTAAGATCGTTCTTGTAACATGTTTGTTCTTATCGGCGGTATGTATCGGTTTTGCCGGACTGGTATCCACAACGGTCAGTGCGGTTACGCTTGTCGCACTTTCCGTCTTCTTCCTTTATTTGACTGGTGCCATTTATTGGGCAATCGTCAACGATGTTGTCGACCCTGGTAATGTTGGATCTGTTGGAGGTTTTATGCATTTCTTGGCAAATACAGCAGGTATCATCGGACCGACGTTAACAGGATATATTGTCGATACCTCAGGCACATACACAGTTGCATTCTTGCTTGCAGGTGGATTGGCCATCGTTGCATCGCTTGCAGTTATCCGTTTTGTAAGACCGATAGTAAAGCCTGCGTAATAGATTGTCAGAATGGAAGTGTCTCCCAAGGAAATATCAAGGGAAGCCACTTCCATTTTTTTTTATGCTTACTAGGCAAACTTAACGCATCCGATTTTCTTTTCGAAATGTTGCTGGCGTCTTTTCATTGTATTTTTTAAAGGTGCGAAAAAATTGGGGCATGCTTTCAAAACCACACATTTCAGCAATATGGGCAATGGTGTGATTCGTTTCCAGTAAAAGTTCCTTTGCCTTGATGATTCTTTTCGTATTTAAATATACTATTACCCCAATTCCGGTCGTTTCCTTAAAAACTCTGCTGAAATGAGCGGGACTGACCAAAGCTTTTTGTGCAAGTGTCGTCAAAGTCAATGCTTCATCGATATGTTCATTAATATAGATTAAAATATCTTTGATCCATTCTGAACTATAGCTATTGCCCACTGGTAAATCTTCTTTGTCATTCATCCGGATACGGTATAAATCAAGTATGATTTGATGAACGGTCAGCAAACAAGCATGCCTCGAGCCCATTGATTGGCTAGATGTTTCTTGCAGGATGAGCTGTAGCTGTTCCTCCATCTTTTCTTGTTTCTTTTGCGGCAATGATATTTTATAATTCTTACTCTTTTTTGTCAGGTCAAACAAATGTAAATATGAAAAAGAATCATCAACCATATCTTTATATATCAAGGTGGGACTGAAAAAGATAATGGTGGAGGTAACGGGATCGTCCTTATTGGGTAAAGCCCTATGAATCGTATTATTAGGGATCAGGAATACATCCCCTTGCTGCATATCATAAAACACATCACCGATAAAAAAAGTCCCCTTACCATTATAAACATAAACAATTTCATAATAATCATGCATATGATCGGACAATTCATTCTGGGGACTTTTCGTATCTTGATAGACAAAAGAAAATGGGAAGAGTAAATCATGATTTAATGCATTATGTATTTTTTTCATTTCGTTCATCTCCTGCAAGTATAATACAACAAGAATGAGTATATTTATAGCAAAATATGCAATTTATATTTCAAAAATTGATGTTAAAATTAAAAGGAATTTAAAAATTAAAAAAGTTCAAGCGGAAAATGAAAGGGCTTTCGGAATGGATTGACGTTTGGTTTTGAACGTCTTCACTCATGAAAAGGAGGGGACAAAATGAATAAATTTGTTCAATTGCATTCAAATGATGATGTTGTTATTTCCTTGGAGGGGATTCATAAAGGACATAGCCTCCAGATTCAATCGGAAGACAGGGGAATGATCTATATAAAGGCAA
>NZ_JBHVQU010000375.1:0-2636 GCF_042886655.1 Peribacillus sp. NPDC058002
CTTACGAAGGTATAATACTAAAAAAAAAAACGGTTTGGGAATAGGTTTTTTGCCTTTTTTTTTCGTCAAATTTCAACTTTTTCAACAAGGGTGACTTTGAAAGGCAAACGTATGCATTTTTCCATGAAAAACTGGTTTTTTCGCCTGCTTTTTTCTTTAAAATTCACCTGTGAATTGCATGAATAAAATGATCGCGCCGAGGGCCCATACATAAATGGAGAATATTTTCAGTGATCGCTTTTTTAAGAAATCGATCATCCATACTACGGCTATATAACCAAAGATTGCTGCTGCCAGGGTTCCGACGAAAAGTGCAGTGAGTGGCAGACGTTCAACTTCTCCTGTAAAAATCGGTTTCATCTGAAATACAATGCCCCCGGTAATGGCAGGAATTGATAGCAAAAAGGAAAAATAGGCTGCAGTGGCCCTATCCAGCCGGCAGAATAGGCCAGCGGCTATCGTCAGGCCGGAACGCGAAAGGGCAGGCATGATGGCAGCAGCTTGGAAGGTACCGATGATCAAGGCATCTTTAATCGAAATTTCATTAAGGGATTTACCGCCTTTTCTTACTCCGTCCGCTACCCATAAAATCAGTCCGGTCGCTAAAAATTCCCAGCCTATGGTCACGCCTGTTTTTGAAAGGCCATCGAACCAATCTCCGAGTAAAATGCCGGCAATCACTGCAGGGATTGTCCCGGCAATGAGAAGCAGGGTCATTTTAGAGAAAGGTTTTTTCAAAATGGCAATAATGTCATTCTTATAGACGACCAATAACGCTAGCAAGGTACCGATATGGAGCATGGTATCCAGAAAAATGCCGGCCTCGTCAAGATGGAAGATATGCCGTCCTAAATATAAATGTCCAGTGCTTGAAATAGGTAAAAACTCAGTCAAGCCTTGAATGATCCCAAGGATGAAGGCTTGAAATTCGTTCAGCAAAAAAACATCACTCCATTCTAGAAGGTATGGGACATCCATTATTTAAACTGTATGCACAAGACGGATGAACATATTCTGATTTTTTGTCATATGTATTGCCATTTGGGTTTTATGAAGAAAAGGCAGTCCAAATTTACTTTTTTCGAATATAATGAGAGGAAAAATGAAACTATTTTGCATTTGATTCGTAATTATTCATATGAGAAAGGAGGAGAAGACACTATGCCTACTAAAGATGAAAGAGTGTTTGCTGCCCTTATTTATGTGATCAGCTTTTTTACAGCATTTATCGGTCCTTTAGTGATTTGGTTATTGAAGAAGGACTCGTCACAATTTGTGGATTATCACGGAAGGGAATACCTGAATTTTTTCATTTCCTACACCGTATATTCAATAGTTGCAGGGGTACTCACTATAGTATTGGTTGGATTCTTGCTATTGCCGGTTATCGGGATAGCTTTAGTCGTATTCACCATCATCGCTGCCGTTAGGGCTTATGAAGGAACGGATTATCGGTTCCCATTGATTTTCAGGATTTTATAGTTATGATGTAAAAAGGATTCCGTTCAATTCGGAGTCCTTTTTTATATGAACAAAGTTGGGAATTGACCTACATTAAAAAGGGAATAGATCACATTAAAGCGAATAAAATATTATGATAACTACTTCAATGCACTTTTAGGAAGTGGTTGCCGGGCGGTTTGTGGTACTGCAGAACAATGTTCGTGCAAGGGGGCAATCTTTCTTGTAAGGAGTGAGGAGCAGAGCAGGATATGAATATACGTGAATATTATCAGAAAACAAGCAATTCAAATCTTCATGCATCTTGGATATCACTTCTTTTGGCCATTGTATTTTTCATTTGCCATATTTTTAAAATGATTCCGGGCAATATATTATTGATAACGTCTCCTTTTATTTTCTTTAGCATTGCCCAATTTGTCAGTCATCGTATATATGAAAATAGAATGAAGGAATTGCCTGATGATCACATCGGGACACATGCTGGGTTATTTAAAAATGAACATGTTTTATTGACTTTTATGCCAGCACCGACATTGCGCCTGCTTCTATTTGCGCCTGATGGATCTCTAATGGGCGAGGTACGGGATTTGAATATGAAGTGGTTCATGTGGATGATACCCAATTTCTTGTCGATGCTTTTGGCCAAGCGTTATGAACTGGTGGACCATGAGGGGCGTTTGCTGGCTAAGTACCATATCAAAAGGGGACTTTTCAATAAAATGACGATCATGGATGATCAAGGCGGCATTATTGGATCTTATCAAGAAAATCGGTCATTCGTAAAGGTTAATGGAATGATATATAAGGAAGATGGTACGGAATGGATGCCCATTGAAACGCCGGGAAGTGTGAATTCATTCGAGATTGCCACAAAAGAAGGGGGGAAAGTCGTTTCATATCAAGAGGGCTGGATGCCTTTGGAGTGGGGGAAACGATTCAAGACAAATACACCCATCCTTTCTTTTTCTTCAAATGTTGATGAAATTCCTAAAATCATCGTCTTTGGGTTCTGTGCAGCCACGCTAAATCATCGTTCAAATTGACTAGGATTACTTCTTTAGCAAATCTTTTAAATATTTGATATAATCAAAGTGGAATACATAGATTAAATACTCAATTAAAAGGTGGTAAATATGACTTTACTTAATGAGATTCTTGATTTTAATGAACAG
>NZ_JBHVQU010000376.1:0-2628 GCF_042886655.1 Peribacillus sp. NPDC058002
CCTGGAACTTCAAGACATCCCAATCAAGCGAACGGTCTTTCAATCGGGCAACATATTTTTTTTCAAAATCCTTCACTGAAAAAGCTTCTTTTGTCATTTTAAAATTCCTCCCTTATTGGTTGTTACTAAAACGTATTATGTTTTACAAGCAAAACAATGTTTTGTCTATGAATTAAGTCTAAAATGAAACCGCTTCAATGTCAATTAATTTTTAGAATATTTAAAACTATTTTTATAATTCGAACGCTTGGCGCTTCGGGATAAACGTGTAACGATATAATCTAATATCCGCTTTTATTAAACAAAAAAAAGTGTGGATACCCTATTGGGAGATCCACACTTTCGAAAAAGGTTATTAACTTATTAATAGATTGGGGCTCAGGTAAGATCAGACATCTTCGTGCTGATACGGCTTAACCCCGCTATATCCCATATAAACGGATAACTGCCGAGAAACTTCCAAAAGTTTCGGCAAGGCAATTTTATCGATGAAATCCTCCTGGTAAGCAGACTCAGTTGCCACGACATTCAAGGCAGCCAATACTTTCCCAGTCCGGTCAAAAATCGGAGCGGCAACAGAACGGATGCCAGGGTGGAATTCCCCGCTTGTCATCGAATAACCATTCTGCCGGATTGAATCCAGCTGTTTTTGAAATTCACCCGGCGCGGTGAGTGTTTGGTCTGTATAAGGTGTCAGGTTTGAAATTTTGAACATTTGCATTAACATTTCTTTCGGTTGATATGCCAAAAGTAATTTTCCATTGGCCAATGCATGTGCCGGCAGCCGTAAACCTATATTTACATTGACAGCGGATACCCCTCTGATTGGGGCACTTCCAACATAAACAACTTCCTGCCCATCCAAAATGGATAGATGGCAGGAGGCTCCGATTTCATCACGCAAGTTCTCCATATATGGTTGGACAATTTCCTGGAATTTCAAGCTATTCAAATAGCTGAATCCCAATTCAAGAACCTTTGGGGTTAAACTATAACGTTTGGTATGTTCATCCTGAGACAAATAACCGATATTTTGTAATGTGAATAATAAACGATATGGTACCGTTCTGCTTACTCCCAGTTGTTTTGCAATTTCTGAAAGAGACAAACTCGGCTGTACTTCATTAAAGAGCTTTATGATTTCCAATCCTCTAACCAATGAATTAGCGCTATATTTCTCTTTCTCTTTTTCTTCGCTTGCCATTCGAGAATTCCCCCCGTTGTAAATAAATCTCATTTTCTCCTGAACATAACCCATTCAGTAAAGCTTTCTTCATACCTGGAAAGAAGAACTTGCAGTATATGTACATTTTTTTCTGGAAGTTCTGGAAGTTCATTTTGTGAATGTTTTTGATGCATACTTCCAATGGATGCATACCTTTGTCTGTAAAATCCGTTCCATAATCATTGAACACACCTGAATTCAGCTGATCACATAAATGGCCGAACTTCCCGAACAATGAAAAACCCGGAATTAGGAATCAATGTCCAAAAAATTCTTGACTCACTATCAGTTCACCACAAGACCAAAGTCGGAACAGATATTGAAGATAGGATGTCCACTTTATCCTGGGGAAGCACTTCGGCCAGATGTGTTTCGCTTACTTAACTAGACAGAAACAGAGGCTCCAGTAGTGCACTGTCTCTGTTTTGCATGTTCATCTGATTTACGTTTCGATGGATTATAATCCATTTAGAAATTTCCGTTCACTTTCATCCATTCTAACAACAGCTGCCCAACAAGTCACATCAGATATGATCAATGCCTTTTCCACTTCCGGAAAACGGCTAGTAGAATCGAGAGCATAGCCGAGCCCATCAAATGACCAAGCAGGTATCCCCTAGTTTCCCAAACACTGTTGGATAACAAGCGCTTTTATTACCCTTTTTTCAGATAATGAATCGGGCATCCTTCTAATTGTCTAATTGCATCCCTTCTAACCATTACTCTTCATGTTTAATTAGAATAGTGTATATGTGTCAATTAAAGCATATTTACATATATAAAACTATTTGGAAGCCTAGCTTAATTGACGTATCGATAGAAAAGCTTGATAAAACCAAATATAACGAATATTACAAATGAAAACAAATAAAGAATTATACATCGATATATTCTGCCAAATCATAATTTTTCCATATTAAGTATTTCATATACAAAACAATATAAATGAATTATAGATTTTCCTGATTTTAAATTCAATATCAACAAGTCAGAATTTTTAATAATATAATAATAATTTGTTTTTTTGTCACAGAGAATGAAATTTCCTTCTATTTTTATGTCCTTGCTTGATAGTGGCCATTTACTCAAAAGGATGAAACGGAGTTCGTTTTTAGGTGAAAGTGCTCATATTTTTGTTTATTCTAAAAATAAAAAATTATCAAAATATTAAATTGACAATCAAATTATTTTAATTTATCGTTAAGAAAGTAAAACTTTGTTTTCCTTGCAAAACATTTCCGTGACTTTTTATCTATCAAAATTATAAGAAAGGCGGGATTAAGCTCTTAAATGAAAAATCAAAACTAGTACCTTTCTATAGGGAAACCGTAATTCACTTATTCGCAATGGTAAGTGTTTTTAGGGAATGCTAAAAAGCGAAAAGGAGATGGTATTATGCTAAA
>NZ_JBHVQU010000377.1:0-2601 GCF_042886655.1 Peribacillus sp. NPDC058002
GGCAGATGTATTGCCCTGTATGATTGAACAAAAAAGCGGAGCGGTCGTGAATACAGCTTCTGGAGCTGGTTTACTCGCTACGCCAAACATGGTGGCGTATGGCGCAAGTAAACATGCGGTTCTTGGAATGACGAAAACTGCTGGTGTCGAAGTTGCCCCCCATGGTGTACGGGTGAATGCCGTCTGCCCAGGTGTCGTCAACACGGCTATGATGCGGTCGATTGAAAGCGGGTTTGGTCAAGGCGATTCCGCGGCAGCTGAAACGGCTAGAAAACAGTTGGAAGCAACGACTCCGGATGGTCGGTATGCTGAACCGCAGGAAATTGCAAATCTAATGATGTACTTAGTATCGGATCTTTCCAGCCACATTACGGGTCAAGAACTTGTAATTGACGGAGGGGCCATTTTAATCTGATAAGCAATAAACTTTATTACAGGGGGACGAATACATGAGTTTAAAAGGAAAAGTCATAGTAATTACAGGAGCAGGCAGCGGAATTGGAAAGGAAACGGCATGTAAATTAGCTGAACAGGGAGCTGTTGTCGTAGCGGCTGATTACAATGATTTTGCTGCTAAAGAAACGGCTGAAGCCATTCAACAAAAGGGAGGCACGGCTTCTTTTGTGAAAGTGGATGTAGCTAATGCGGAAGAAGTGGATGCGATGATCGAAGCTGCAGTTGCCAATCATGGCACCATCGACGGCATTTTCAACAACGCTGGAATTGGACTAGTAAAACCATTTCTAGAGATGGATCCAGAATCTTACCATAGAGTCGTTGATGTTGACCAACACGGCGTTTATTATGGCATGTATTATGCAGCAAGGAAGATGGTGGAGCTTGGGGTAACAGGCGCTACAATCGTTAATACAGCCTCAATATATGGGACGATGGTTTCAATCGGCAGCTTTAATTACCATGCTGCAAAAGCTGCAGTCATCGCCATGACTAAATCTGGAGCAATTGAACTTGCGCAATATGGGATTCGTGTTGTCGGTGTTGCACCAGGTTTTATCGAAACGCCGATCATTGGTGATGATCAAGAGTTCCTGGACAGTTTGGCCCAACTTCATATGAGGAAAAAATTGATACAGCCAGAAAAAGTTGCTGAAGTTGTAACGTTTTTGTTCTCTGAAAAAGCGGATGCCATTAATGGACAAGTCATTCCTGTTGATGATGGATTCTTAAGCTTTAAGGGGTAATCATTATTATCAATTAGATTTTCCAGATATCTTAAAAAGGGAGTTTTGACATATGAACAAACGATTCGATGGCAAAGTAGTAATCATTACAGGTGCAGGATCAGGTTTAGGACAAGCAGCCGCATTGGAAATGGCTAAAGAAGGAGCTAAACTTTCATTAGTTGATTTAAACGATGCATCTTTGGAGGCAACAAAAAAATTAATCTTTGAAATTGCACCAAACTCAGACGTGCTTCTGATCACTGCAGATGTATCGGATGAAGAAGCCGTCAAGAACTATGTAGACCAAACAGTCAGCAAATATGGTAGAGTCGATGGTTTTTATAATAATGCGGGTATCGAAGGTAAACAGGCACCTACGGCTGAATACGATAGCAACGTTTTCAACAAAGTAACGGACATCAATATTAATGGTGTATTTTATGGCATGAAATATATCTTGCCAATCATGAAAGAACAAGGATCAGGGGCAGTGGTGAACGTGGCTTCTGTAGGCGGAATTCGTGCTGTGCTTAACCAAGCTGCGTACGTTGCAAGTAAACATGCTGTAGCAGGATTAACAAAAACAGCTGCCATAGAATATGGTCAATACGGAATCAGCATAAATGCCATTGCACCAGGAGTAATCTTAACAACGATGGTTGAAGGTTCATTCAGGCAAATAGGCGGGGAGAATTGGGAAGAAGCAATGGCGGAATTCGTCAGTGTGAATCCTAAAAAACGCTTTGGTAAACCTGAAGAAGTCGGCCGCTTAGTCGCTTTCTTATTATCTGGGGAATCAGAGTTCATCAACGGGGCAGTCATTCCGATTGATGGCGGACAATCTTCACAATACTAATTGAACAAAGGGAGTGGCAGCATTTGGTCACTCCCTTTTAATGGTATCTTTTTAGTTAATGACCCAACATATTCACATTTGCAGAAAACGAAGACCTTCTGGGTTTTCGTTTTTTGTGGAAGATGTAAAAAATCCGTTTATAGCCTATGCGAACCTATAGAATAGATTCGAGAAGTTCAACACAGATGCACTCATTAAAAAAACGCCATACAAGGCGCTTAACAAAATTTCAAGAAACCAATCGTTATTTTTCTTTATCATGAAGCTTATCTTCATATTCAGTTTCCAACATACCATACAGACCATTCATTTCTTGTTCATCGGGATCTGCTCCAAACTCATTTCTATTTTTATTCTTTTTATCATCAAGGATTTCATCTTTATCATTCTTCCTATCCATACATATCACCTCCACACAATAGGGTGTCTCATTATCCAAAAAAACATACGCTTAGTGACCGGGTCTTTTTAAGTTTTCTTTTGTTTAAATTAAGAGTTAAAGATAAAATACTTATTCAATGCTAGTAATCTCCTTTTCAAGAACTTTTAATTGGTATTCTA
>NZ_JBHVQU010000378.1:0-2598 GCF_042886655.1 Peribacillus sp. NPDC058002
GCAACAATATGCTGCCAACAACACCGAGAGCAAAGAGCTCCGTAATGACGACATTGTTGTAAAAGCTACTCCCCTTTGGAGAATATATTCAAGTATATAATTTATAATACGGTAGGACTAGAAAGTTTGTCAAACCTTTATATTTATTATTTTCGGGCTCTGCCCGGGAAATTCGGATTCTTTGTACATATCTTGATATTAATGAAAATATAATGGATTAACTTGTCCCGCTATTGGAAAAAAATACACTGCTGGGTTTTAAATAGGCCAGTTGGTGGAATAAGTATGTAACAGCCAAAGTCCTTACAAATGGGATTTCAAAAAGAATAAAGTGAACAAACTATGTATATATAAAAATTTTATTTAAAAATTAACAAGATTTCTCTTTTACTTATGCTGATCATGTTGTAATATAAATGTAACAATTGTAATATCAATTACACTTTCGTTACATAAGTATCCTATTAGGGATTGGGGAGATAAAATATGAAAAAATTTTCAGGTGTGCTATTATCCATTATCATTTTACTTTTCACATTAAGTGGTCAGGTTACCGCTAAAACGACATCACAGAATTTGTCTGACGCAAATGCATTAAAAATAGCCGATAATGCCAGCAAACATTTTTGGAATGCTTTACATGGTTACAAAGCCCGTTCATGTTCACAAAAAACTTTCAATTATAAAGGGACAGAGTATTCATACCTTTGCCAAGAGTTTAATACAAAAGATAAATTGACTACCTACTTAGCAGAGACATTTACTAATAATGCAGTTGAAAAAGGGCTGAACAAATATAGTTATATTACACATAAAGGTAAATTAGCCCGTCCAATCGGAGACGGCGACAGCATGTTAGAGTGGAGAAAAGCAAAAATTAAATTGGTCTATCAAAAAACTAATGTTAGATCCTACAATTTAACTGTACCCACAGTCGACGGTGACTCAGTAAAAAGAACAGTTACCTTTTATAAGTCCGGATCCACTTGGAAAGTTAATCAGTTCGATGCAGTTCAATAAAAAAAATGTAACGCCTCATATGCTGTATAGTTTGTTAAAAACTATATTTCATATGAGGTGTTTTTCTATTTTCAGTTGTAAATTGAGAAATAATCTTACAGACTTGTTATAAGCTCACTTTCACTTCAAGAAACTTTCAAACAAAAAACACAGCTGGATGGCTGTGCCTTAACGGATTTTTGCCTTACGGAAGCCTTGATAGGAATCGTAGACGGCAAAACAGATGGAGATGAGTATGAGACCCCAATAAATCGAGGTTTTCCATTCATCGATTGAAAATAGTGTTCTTTGGTACCCAATGAATTCCGGGTTCAATAAATCAGGATTACTGATGATGATGATGAAAGTCAGAGTGGATAACAGCTGGTATATGGCATGAAATAAAGCTAGTTTCAGGGTCCATCGCCTTAAAAATAATTTATAAATCGCCAAGAGCACCCCAATGATTACGACGCATGATACCAGCAGCCAATAGGAATTCAATACTTCTTGATTGAAAGAAGGTGTCACGAAAATGAGACTGTCATTTCTTTTTTCATAGACTCCTAAAAGGTTTGCTGCATTGAAATAAAGGGCCGTGAAGACAGAAAGACCTAACAAACTCGCAAAAATCTCGATCATAGGAACCGCTTTTTTCTTTGAAATGTTCGGAATATCTTTTAGGTTTTCCGGTGTCCATGGTTTCAAGTCTTTTGTTAAAGGCGACTGGTCTTTTGACGTATCCACGCGTTCTAAAATGGCAAATGAAATCGTTAACCAGAAAAACACTTGGATACCTGTACTGATGATACCCGCAATCCCTTTCCCGATTATTATTAAAATTGCGTCCACAACCGTATTCTCCATATCCCGAAAAGGGTTATCCCCTATTAATCCGATCAATGAAATGACTGCAGCGATTGGTAAAATCATTTTCAACAGACAGATATAAACATCAAAATAACGCGGTCCGATCAGATGCATCGGCCGATCGCGATAACGACTTGCCAGTGTAACCGGATCTCCTAATTTTAAAAGAACGGCCTTCACGTCTTGCTCCGTATAATCCACCGGAAGCATATCTTCGATTGTAGATTGAAGCTCAAGCGCAATATCCCCCCTGCTTTTTTCTGGCAGCCTGCGGGTCACTTCCTGAATATAAAGTTCAATCAGCTCCATCTTCTCCCTCTCCTTTTAATAATATATAAAGCTCTTGAGAAGTTTTTTCCCATTCTTCCTTTAGCTGAGTGAATATTTCTCCCCCGTACTCGCTTAAAGAATAATACTTGCGAGGTCTACTTTCAGAAGTATCCCAGCTGCTGGTGACCAATTCTTGTTTTTCCAAGCGGCGAAGCAAAGGATATAAAGTACTTTGATCAATGGTAATTCCCGACTTCTCTAAACGCTGGACAAGCGAGTACCCATACTGAGGGGTTTTGAGCTGACTTAGAACAGCTAACGTCAAAGTGCCTCTGCGCAACTCAGTGGTTAATGAATTCAGTAAAATGCTCATCCAATCACCTCTGCAGCGTCAGATGTGTATAATAGACAGGGCCCGTACGGACCCCACGAAACGGCCTCCGCACCCCACAGACATGG
>NZ_JBHVQU010000379.1:0-2590 GCF_042886655.1 Peribacillus sp. NPDC058002
AAGAAGAAGGAAGACTTGTACGCGGTGCAAAGGTGCTAGCAACCCTGGCACCGATTACAGATGAGGTGATTATCTATTCTTTCCCAGGATTCACACCAGGCGATGAACGTCACGCGGTAGCATTTGCACTGCCGATCGATACGCCTGGACTGCGCATTAATCTGCCGGGAACCAATGCAGGACGGAACACGCTCGATGTTTGACCATCCACTGGCCTCCCGCTATGAGGAAATGGATGCCCTGCTTGTATTCAATGATGTCCTGGTTCCTTGGAATCGTGTCTTCTTATACAACAATGTGGAGGCGGCAAACCGCTTGTATCCAATGACGGGAATCGCAGAACAGCCTGCTCACCAATCAGGCGTACGTGGATATATTAAACTGGCATTTGCCGTTGAAGTAGCTTGTAAAGTGGCAGACTCTATCGGAGTTGATGGATTCCTGCATGTACAGCGTGATTTGGGTGAACTTGTTCAATCCGTCGAAGTCATCCGTTCACTGCTTCGGGTAGCGGAATATGAGTACACGATTAATGATTACGGTGAGGCCCGGCCAAATCCCGATGCATTGGAAACGATTCGCGGCTTCCTTCCGGAGATGTATCCTCGTGCCATCGAAGTTATCCAGACCATTCCCTGACATATAGGCGATTTTTGGTAAATAAAACAATTCACGAGTAAAACCACAAACGAACTCCCATTTTATAGTATTTGATTGGAAAGTTATGTATAGTTAGTATTATATTAAAATTGAATATTCTGAAAAAACAAGGAGCGGTGTTATGAGTTTAACAATCACTGATTTGTTCATTGGCCAGGTTGCTAGTATGCAACGTACATTTAAAGAATCTGACGTAAAATTATGTAATGAATTAACAAAAGACTTCAGTCCGATTTATCAAGTGAATAAAGAAGCATGGAAAAGTAATTTCAGCAAGCCGGTTGTACCTGGTTTGTTAACGGAAGGCCTTATCACTCAAGTGATCAGTGAAAAGCTCCCTGGTAGTGCCTGTATACTTTTACAAAAGGAATTGGTCTTTTATCATCCAGTACATATAGGCGACATGATTTCAGCGGAACTTGAGGTTATCGATATTAATTTGAATAGAGATTGGGTTACGCAAAAGGTGACTTGCTTTAATCAGGCAGGAATTGAAGTCATTAAGGGTCAAGTTGTAATCTTTGTTTTAAGTAATCAAGGTATTAGGTGATGTGAATGGAAAATGTTAAAAACGTCATAAGGAATTGGGGATCAATTGAAGTTGATGAAAATGGAAGAATTATAGGCGCAACTGCTGATTTTTATGAATATTTCATGATGATGCCGACTGATTTGATAGGAAAGTCCATTAAGAGAGTCATTCATACTTCTTCCAACTTTTCTTTGAAAGGTCTTGCCCACAAACATGTGTTTTCTGGTGTGATCAGTGGACACTCTTGTTTTATAAGGGTATTTCGACAAGAAGGTATTACCATTTATACCATAATCATCAGACAAGACGAACTGGAATACAGTGATTTGGTGTATTTTTCCAAATCCTTGGAGAAGAATAAACCCAAGAAAAATTCCGTGGTTCAAAGTCGATATAGCTTCGAAGAGATTGTTGGAAAGAGTAAGGAGATAGAGAGGGTAAAAGAACTTGCCGCCAAAATTGCTACAAGCAGTTCAACAGTACTGCTTACAGGGGAAACGGGAACGGGAAAGGAACTTTTTGCCCAAGCGATCCATAGTTTGAGTACAAGAAAAGCACAGCCATTTGTGCCGGTAAATTGTGCCGCGATTCCAGATGAATTATTTGAATCGGAGATTTTTGGTTATGAAGCTGGCGCTTTTAGCGGGGCGAAAAAAGAAGGTAAGCCTGGAAAAATAGAATTAGCCCAAAATGGTACGTTGTTTTTAGATGAGATTTCTGAATTGCCTTATCAGGCTCAAGGAAAGCTATTACGAGTTTTACAGGAAAGGGAAGTGGAAAGACTAGGGGGGACGGGGACTAAAAATGTTGATATACGTATTATCGCGTCGACGAATAGAGATTTAAGAACCCTTATTCAAGAAGGGAAATTCCGCCAAGATTTATATTATCGACTTTATGTTTTTGAATTGAAAATTCCTACTTTAAGGGAGCGGCACGAAGATATTCTTCCTCTGGCATATCATTTCATCGAGCATTTCAATAACAAGTTAGGGTCCAATGTGAAAGAAATTGATCCTAAACTCCAAGATTGGCTTATCCAATATGATTGGCCTGGTAACATCCGTGAAATCAAAGCGATAATCGAACGCGGAATGAATATCGTAGATGGAGGGACTCTAACTCTGGATTCTTTATATTTTACACCTAATTTCATAATGGAGGTTCCCTCATCGATGGATAATTCTATGTCCGGTACGTTGGATGAAGTTGTAGGTAATGCTGAAAAATCCGCCATTCAGCGAGCATTGAAAGATTCGGAAGGTGATCGTTCTTTAGCAGCTCAAAAGCTGAAAATTCATGTTGCTAGTTTATATAGGAAAATTGCCAAATACAAATTGAAATAGCAGTATCATCCAATGAAATGTAATCAGGGTAACCATTAGGGCACACTTATAA
>NZ_JBHVQU010000380.1:0-2573 GCF_042886655.1 Peribacillus sp. NPDC058002
GAGCCTGTATGGCTCCCCTTTAGCTTCTGCATGCACAAGCCTTGCTAATAATTCTTTATCATTTTCATTCATTACATGTGGAATAATTAATGTTTTACCTGGCTCGGCAACATTATTTACATTATTATTGACTTCTTTTAACTTTCCGATAGGAACACCGTACTGCTTCGCAATATCCCATATCGATTCACCTTGTTTAATGACATGTTTGGTTGCTCCATCCGAAGCTTTACTGGTCGTTCCCTTAGGAAAAGCTATCCCAAGTATGATGACACTTAGAGTCATTATCACAGTTATTATAACTGATAATTTCATCCTGTAACCTCCTCGTTAAGCATCTTCCAAGGATAACAGACCATATGGGAGAAAACAGTGCTAAATTTTTTCCAAGGAAATGAAGGAAAAATTTTCACGGGGGTCTATTAACTTCGAAATTTTAATGATTCCCATTCTTCCCGTAGCATTCCCATTCTGATTGAATCATAATAATAACCATCATGATAACGGCATTTCCTCATCCTTCCCTCTACTTGCATACCTACCTTTTCCCCTACCGCGATCATGCGTTCATTACCTGACCATGTCGTCAGACCCACCCGCTCAATCTCCATTTTTTCGAATAAATAGCCTATGAATAACCTTAACGCTTCAGTTCCATAACCGCCATTCCAATACTTGGGCTCAAATATCGTAATTCCGATTTCAAGCCAACGTGAAGCTTCATGTTCCCAGTAATATACAACAGATCCTATTATTTGATCGTTCTTTTCCATTAATAGCTCAGAGTAAGCCCCCACTTTTTCATCATAGGTTCTATATTTCGTTTCTTTATCGATATACGTTTGGAAATCAATGAGTTCAAGAGGATGATAAGGTGCATCCCACTTTTTCCATTCTGGATCTGCTTCTCCATATTTCAGGCTCCATAAACGTTTTAAATCGGTTTGTTTAACATTCCTCAATATTACTTTACTTCCTTCAATCCAAACATCGTCGTCCAATCCGCTTC
This sequence comes from Peribacillus sp. NPDC058002, assembly GCF_042886655.1. Taxonomy (NCBI): domain Bacteria; kingdom Bacillati; phylum Bacillota; class Bacilli; order Caryophanales; family Bacillaceae; genus Peribacillus; species Peribacillus sp. NPDC058002. Next base: position 1,010 of record NZ_JBHVQU010000380.1, read on the forward strand.
CTCCCAATTCAACCTTGCCGTACTTTCCATTTTACCTGTCGACACATAATTTAATAAAATATTGCCTTTCTCTGGGACCATCGAATTCACAAAAATACACACCTTGCCAGGTACCAAGGATCAAGCTCCCTTTATGGATGATCACCTGCTGTGAAGAACCAACCGCACTTGATTTCAAATGGGCTGCCGTGTTTCCTTCCATATGTAAATCCAATGCATGATTCCATGGGTATTGCTCGTCCAGTCTTCTTAACATATCCTTTTTGACATCGGGATCAGCATTTTCATTAATCGTAATCCCTGCTGTCGTATGTGGACAATATATAAGAGCTACTCCCTCTTGAATCCCATTTTCCTTGATTAACGCCTGTACTTCTGTTGTAACATCAATCATATCATCCCTTTTCGTCGTTTTTAAGGTATTTTTCTTCAGCATATACGTTCACTCCTTTTGTTTGTTCGTTTTTATATTCCTTTACCCATAAACATAAAAGTTCATGCTTTAATAAACCAGTCGATTTTAAGATTAACAAACCTTTTTATAATTATTTTGTTTTCATATTGGATCTATAAGGAATGAGGGGGGATTTTAAGTCAACATTTCCAATTAGCCACTCCTGCATATAAAGTGGACCGATTGATGAAGTAGTTCACGGAAATTCCATTTAAAAGACAAACCTGCAGCGTTAAGGGAGAGTATGGTTTGAATGCAGATCGATTAATTGAGGGCTGCGCGAAAAGTCACACCCAGCTCTTGTAGTTGAAAATCAGATAGGCTAAAGGCTTCTAGCCACATTTAATAATTAATCATATATCTTTTAAAGTGACGCAAGTTTCCTGAAGCGAACAGTATTTTTGTATCACCCTTTCGGCAACGGGGTTGAGTTTTGGATTGGATATAAGAAAAGCGGACCCGCTGTAATTAGATGCGCTTTCAGACTGAAGACAAACTTGATTAAAATCGAGTCATCTTAGATCCTCTATTTATAACTGCTTCCATCCAATAAAATTGAAAAAGGTTACGGAATGTTGCCATTCCGTAACCTTTTTGTCTATAAACTGAAAGCGGATCCGCTTTCTTTCCGTTTTTTTATATCTGTTTCTTTTTCGAGAATCCCAATAGTAAGGCGGTGATGAGGGATCCTATTAAAATGGCCAACAAATAGAAAAATGGGTGATTGACAAGTGGGATGACAAATATTCCACCATGTGGTGCAGGGAGAGTCACGTTAAAAGCCATTGACAGTGCTCCCGCTGTCGCTGCACCGACAACACTGCTGACGATAACACGCAATGGATCCGCTGCCGCAAAAGGGATCGCTCCTTCTGTAATGAACGAAGCACCCATGAAATAATTAGTGAATCCTGATTTTCTTTCCATTTCAGTGAATTTGCTTTTAAAGAATGTAGTGGCCAAGGCAATCCCTAGAGGAGGAACCATTCCACCAGCCATTACAGCAGCATGCGGTCCGAAACTCTGAGCTTCAATGGCGGCTAGCCCAAATGTGAAAGCAGCCTTGTTTAGGGGGCCACCCATATCTACAGCCATCATCCCCCCTAGAAT
>NZ_JBHVQU010000381.1:0-2553 GCF_042886655.1 Peribacillus sp. NPDC058002
GAGTTATATTTTAATATCGATGGTCTTGAATTTCATGGAAATGTAAGTTATTTGAAAGGCGGCCTAGCTTTTTCTAACATTGTCACAACTGTAAGCCCAAGTTATGCGGAAGAAATTCAAAGTCCTTATTTCGGGGAAAATCTGGATGGTTTTTTACGTAAGAGAAATGGTGACCTTAAAGGGATTATCAACGGAATCGATTATGAAGAATATAATCCGGCGGCAGATGAACATCTTGCTGTTCCATTCGATTCCTATGAGGGTAAGATGGAGAATAAGCGTCAGCTACAGGAATCGTTGGACCTTCCTGTAAATGAGGGGGTCCCGGTTATATCGATGGTAACCAGGCTTGTTGATCAAAAAGGAATTGATCTTATTCTCCATGTTTTTCATGAAATGATGAACCAAGGAGTTCAATTCATTCTCTTAGGTACGGGTGATGAGCAATATGAATCGGCATTTCGCCATTTAGCTGACCAATATCCAAATCAGGTTTCAGTCAATACATATTTTGATGAGGGTTTAGCAAGACGGATATATGCGGGTTCTGATTTATTCTTGATGCCGTCACAATTCGAACCATGTGGTATCGGCCAGCTTTTGGCGTTGCGGTATGGTACTCTGCCTTTAGTGAGGGAAACTGGCGGACTTCGGGATACTGTCATACCGTATAATCAATTTACTGGAAAAGGCAATGGCTTCAGTTTTACGAATTATAATGCACACGATATGCTTCATACAATTGAGCAATCTGTTGGTCTGTACAAATTCCAGCCGAAAAGGTGGCGGAAAATGGCCGAAAGTGCAATGAAGTTAGACTTCAGTTGGACATCATCTTCCTTAAAGTATATGGAGCTGTATGAAAGTTTGATTCCTGTCATGAAGTGAGTAATTGGATAGGTAATACACAAAGCACTTGCGAATAATGTTTTCGTAAGTGTTTTGTTTCTTTTACCATCAAATATGGGTATATGTATAGATATATATATAATATTGCTGTGTAGGAGAATGAAAAGATGAAAAGAAGAAGAATGGAATTTGTATTTTTATTTATTTTAATTGCTTCAATCTATATGATCCTGTTCACTCAAGTAAGCTTCGACGTGAAGCTATTTTTTATTGGATTATATATTTTGGTCATGTTTATTACCATATTTTCACTCATGCTTGAAAATAGATTTGCCCACGAGACCCTTTTGTGGATGTATGTGCTTTTATTTTTTCCTGTATTTGGATATGTATTTTATTTATTCTCAGGTCAGCTCTATTTAAAGGGGTATTTATTTCGAAGTAAAAGGAAAAAAGATCGTGAAGAATGGAAGAGCCTTGTCACACAGGTATCATCTCCAGATTTATCTTTCTTGAATAATCATCAGCAATCATTCGCAGCTTTTGCCAAAAATGCTTCTGAGACCATCATTAGTACATCATCGCAAACGGAAGTATTGAAAAATGGGAACGAAACGTTTACAGAAATCATAAAACAGTTAAAAAAAGCTGAGAAATTCATCCATATTGAATATTATATTTTTCGTTCCGACAGGCTTGGTACTGAAATTATAGATATACTTATTGAAAAAGCAAAAAGTGGTGTGGAAGTTTTATTCATTTTTGATGCTGCCGGAAGTTTAAGCCTTTCAAATAATGAAGTTAAACGGATGCAAAATGCCGGGATAAAAGCATATCCATTTTCTCCACTGAAACACGGATTTTTCAATCAAAAGTTTAATTTTAGGAATCACCGTAAAATCATCATCATAGATGGGGAAGTTGGCTTTGTTGGAGGTTTAAACGTAGGGGAGGAATATTTAGGACGAAATAAAAACATTGGTTTTTGGAGAGATACACATATGGTACTTAAAGGTGAAGCGGTATTTATGCTTCATACTGTTTTCCTTTTGGATTGGGAATATGTCAGTGGGGAAGATGTATTGCAAGAACGTCCAGAATTCAAGAATAAAGGGGAACAAGGGGATGGAGCCGTTCAGGTGGTAGCAAGCGGACCTGATACACAACAGGGAATCATGAGTGATTATTACTTTTCACTTATCACAAACGCGACTGAATCAATCTGGATTGCAAGTCCATACTTCGTACCTAATCAAGCGATTAAGGCAGCCATAAAACATGCGGCAATTAAGGGGATACAAGTTAGGGTCATGGTTCCGGCAGTAAATGATGGGTTTTTAACCCAATATGGAAGTCGCTCCTATTTCGGGGAGCTGCTACAATTCGGTGTAGAGGTATACTTGTATAAAAAGGGTTTTCTACATCAGAAACTTATTATCGTTGATGGTGATATGGCTTCCATAGGAACTGCAAATATGGATATGAGAAGTTTTCATCTGAATTTTGAAGTCAATGTCTTTCTTATGGGCAGCCATTCCATTGAAGATCTCATCATTCATTACAAAGAGGATATGTTGGATAGTGACAAACTAGATCCTATCGGATATAACAAGCGTGGTTTACTGGAACGTTCAAAAGAATCATTTGCCAGATTGTTTTCGAATGTACTCTAATGGGAAAAAAAGCAGATTAATAGTATAGTTG